>JALGTV010000097.1 GCA_029821215.1 Candidatus Zipacnadia bacterium
ACTATTAGATAGGTCAGAGGGATAATGATAAAGAACATTGTGGTCGGCTACGACGGTTCGACTGGGGCGCAGACAGCTTTAGCTCAGGCCCTGGATATAGCCGAAATAACCGGGGGCTGCATTCATCTGCTGACAGCGGAGGAGGTGGCAGAGTTAGGGGCTGAGCAGGATATGCTCAGTCAGCCCGATGTGTTGGATATGCTGGATGCCACCGATAGCCTGGAGGAGGAAACAGAGGAAGGTGGTATCACGGTGCCGGACTTCGTGGAGGAGGCACGGCTAAGGTGCCAACAGGCCCATATCTCCTGCACGGTAAATGTTGGCCCCGGGCCAGCGGCGCGATATGTGCGCGAGCATGCCTGGTTGGCTGACTTGGTGGTAGTGGGGCGCGGGTCCCGGCGGCAACTGCGAGCCGGCGAGATTGGCCGGACCACCCGCCAGCTATTGCAGGCAGCCCAGCGGCCGATACTGGTCGCCGGCCAAGAATACGTCAATATCTCGTCGGTGATGGTAGTAGGAGAAAAATCATCGGGCGGCGGCCGAGCTCTGTCACTGGCCGGTGAGATGGGCAGCGAGCTGAATGTACCGGTTGATGTACTAATAGCCGACCGCCCCCGGCACGTCCTTACCCACTGGTCCGCTCAAGTCCGTTCGCTGCTGCACGCCTACCATGTAGAGGACAAGGTGGAGTTATCAACGGCTCCCCTGCCCCAGGCATTGACTACTTGGGCACTGGAAAGAAGTCCCTCGGTGATAGTGCTGCCTCAAGTCCAGCGGCAACTGCTCTCCTGGCGACTTGCTTCAGTGTACCAGACTGCTCTCCAGCTCCCCGACGCTATGGTGATGGTGGTGCCTTAGGGAAGTCCTCGGCATTGACTGGCCTGCCCGCTGTAGCCCTGAGCGAGAGGTTGTTTGGTCCCTTCTCTCGGATAGAGTAGATACCGCAGGCAACTTGCGCTGTCAGGCCAACTACTGCGCAGTTTCCTCTTCCGGGGACGGGCCCGGCGGGCTTTCGCTGGCGGCGGGTTCCGCCTCGGTGATAGGGGCAGGCGGCTTGCTGGTCACTTCATCCAGAATCTGTTGCTGCTGGCGGTATAGCTGGCTGTCGCGGTATTTCTTCAGGTCGGTCAGGAGATTTTCCAGTCGCACTATCAACTGGTCCAGACTGCTCTGGGTAACAATGGCTTCATATATCTCCACCTCGCCCAGCTCCACACACTTGTCTGATCCGTGATTGGAAGTGATGAGCAGGCGCACGTATTTGGCCTCGGTGGCAGGGAAGTCAAAGGCCTGCTTTAGGGGCTTGTTGACCACCAAGAAGCGGCCTACTGTTTCGTAGGGGCCATCTGGGGTGGTAGTGGAGACTGCAACGGTGATGTTGCGGGCCCAGCGGCCGATAACCGGCGGATCGGCGGTGGCCGGGTCAATGACTATCCTGCCTATCAGCCGGGGACGCTCGCCTTCAAAGGCGAAGATTATCCACTCCGGGTCTTCCTCGGAGGGAGCAGCCTGCGAGGACCAGCCGTAGGACTCAGCGGGAATGAAGTTGCCCACCACATACTGGCCGTCAATGAGGTTGCTCGCTTGCCACTCAGGCATTATCTGGCCATTCTCATCGCGGGCCTGGCTGGAATAGGCAATGATATGCCCGCCGTTAGCCGTGGCGGCGAGGTTGGTGATACCGGCTACGGCCGGGGCAGTGTCGGCCGCTGGTAGTGGGGTCGCTATCAGCCCGACCCCTAATATCAACGCAAATAATACTAACCATTGTTTCACAGTAGGCTCACTCCTGTAATAAACAGTGTTTTGGTAGCTATTCAGTCTCTGTTTCCTCTACGGAAAAGAGCTTTTGCTCAATCAGCTCACCATTGTGGTAGACTTCAATGGTGGTGCTGCCTTTACCCAGGAAGCGCAGTTGCTTGGCAGTTCCCGGCTCCATCTGCTCGTGCAATTCAGTCTTGGGCCCCCCGGTTTCGTCTCGCTTGATGACTTCAATCTCCTGCTGGGGCTGCTGGCCCATTACAGTAATTTTCACGACATAGCGGCCCTCAGTTGGGTCGCCGGGTTCATAGGTATCATCCCGGCTAATGCTCACATGAGGTTCCACTGCCGGGGGTGGCTGCGGTTCGGCTTCGGGCACAGTGATTATCTCAGGAGGGGACGGTTGGGTCGGCTCGGGGCCTTTACTAACCGTCAGTGCCACCGCTGTCCCCTTCTCCACTTGCGTTCCGGTAGCTATTTCCTGGCCAATGACATGGTTAGCCGGTACATCGTCACTGAATTTTTGGGTTATTTGCCCAATGTTGAGACCTTGCCCATCTAAAATAGTTTCCGCTGTGGGCAGCGACTGGCCCGTAACATCAGGTACGGTGATGATCTGCTTGCCGCGGTTAATCACCAGGTCCACCGAGGTTCCCGCTGGTACCATCTCCCCTAAGGAAGGAATCTGGTCAATTACCACACCTTGAGGAGCAGTCGCGTCCTGCTCATAGGTAATCGTGCCTACCTTCAATCCAGCGGTCTGTAGCTTGCTGCGGGCCACCGCCTCAGTATGTCCCTTAACTCCCGGTACCTGCACCTGCTGTTGGGGCTGGCCGGGATAAAAAACTATGTTCACCAACCATACTATCAGTATCAGCGCTATCAAGGCCACCAGTACGGCCGCTACTGTCGTCCATACCAGTGAAAGATTAGCCGCTGGCTGGCCAGGGCGGCGAAAGGCAAGCCGTTCGGCGGGAGAAGCAGTGGGAGACTGGAGAGTATCAATGGCAGCCTCCTGCACAGGCAACACGCCGGTCTTGTCCAATTCCTGACCGGCGGCAAGCTTCTCCAAATCGGCCAGCATCTGGTGGGCGGAGCGGTAACGACGAGCCGGGTCCTTGGCCATGGCCTTGTTGAGTAGATATTCCTCAGAGGGCAGTACATTGGCGTTCAGAGTCCGGGGCGAGGGTGGTCGCTGGCGGACATGGCAGGCAGCTATTTGAGCCGGGGTGTCACCAGTAAAGGGAGTCTGACCGGTAAGAGCCTCGTACATCACACAACCCAGTGAATAAAGATCAGACTGGGGACCTACCGGCTTGCCCTGAGCCTGCTCAGGTGACATGTAGTGAGCAGTAGCCAGGACCATTCCTGAGCTGGTCAAGGCGTCGTCACCGGCCACTGCCGCGATGCCAAAGTCAGATAGCTTGGCATCACCTTCGTCAGTAAACAGAATGTTCTGGGGCTTGACGTCCCGATGGACAATACCCCGGCTGTGGGCATAAGCCAAAGCCTGGCAGCACTGCTGAACAACTTGAATGACTTTGCGGGCAGGTAGCGGTGCGTATTCCCGGATAATACGCTTCAGGTCAGGTTCGGGCAGATATTCCATGACGATGTAGTAAATGCCGTCAGCCTCACCAGTATCAAATATCTGGATGATGTGGGGATGATTCAGCTTGGCCGCGGCATGGGCCTCGCGGCGAAAGCGAGCCACCGCTTCAGGGTCCTCGGTCCATTCGGGGTTTAGTATTTTGATAGCCACGGAGCGGTCCAGAGTCGTGTCAACTGCACGGTAAACTGTGGCCACCCCCCCGTGGCCGATCTCACTTTCTAAACGGTACCTGTTAGCGATTAACGTTCCTTCCATCCGGCTACCTCCCAAGCCCACACTCTGGCGCTATCGGCCAGTCAATCACCGTTTTATCAGCGTTTTCAGAACTTCACTGGCAATGGGACCGGCTACCCGGTCTCCTACGGCCTCATTCTCCACCACGACGACCACCACCGCCTGGGCGTGGCCAGCAGGAGCCGCCGCTACTGTCCAACTACACGGCTGTCCAGTTAGCCTGGGCACCGCAGCGGTCATAGCGCCCACCTCTACCCCAGCGATCCCTACAGAATCAGTATTCCCCTTTTCTACACCAGCGACCATCATTCCTTCCACCTGGGCGGCACTCGGGGCGCTGATGGCGCGACCTATGTACTGACCCCGGCCCCGGTAGACCACATGTCCGCTGAACTCTTCAATCCGGGCCACTAAATAGGGCTGAATGACCTGTCCCTCGTTAGCGATGGTGGCCATTAGCCGCGCTATGGCCAAGGGCGTGAGTAGGGTAGGGCCCTGACCACAGCCCGTCTGAGCCAATTTCTTTTCGCCCTGGTAGGCAGTGACGTTGGCCATCTTGCCGGGCTGGCTGGGAATAGAGAGCTTAGCACCATCCAGTAGGTGGAACCTCTTGACATATTGGCGAAACCGCTCAGGCCCCAGGTTTACGGCCAGCTTGGCAAAGGCAATAGGGCAGGAATCAGCCAGGGCCTCCGATAGGCTAAGTTGGCCATGGCCGGACCGGCGATGGCAGGTAATCAGCGTATGAGCCACGGTCTCACTGCCGGCGCAGGTGAACACAGTCTCGGGAGTAGCGATTCCTGCATCTAAGGCCGCGGCGGCGGTGAAAATAGTAAAAACTGAGCCAGGAGGATACAGTCCCTGCAATCCGCGGTTAATCTCGGGAGAAGTCGGGTCATTGCGGAACATCTCATAGGTTACTTCATTGCTCAGAATCCGGGCGGGATCATAGGTCGGCGCGCTAACTAAGGTGAGGATGGCGCCAGTACGCGGCTGGATGGCTACTACCGCCCCCCGTCGGCCGCGCATAAGCTCAGTGGCCTGGGCTTGAGCGGTGGCGTCTATGGTCAGAATTACATTCAGCCCAGTACGGCGGCCATTAAGTATGTTGCGCCAGGTGCTCTCGTAGCGACCTCTGCCCAGCAGGGCATCGCGCAGGGACCGTTGCAACCCTGTGTTGGCATTGTAACCAGTCAGATGAGCGTAGACTTCACCAGCCGGGTAAGTACGCTGCCAACCCTCAGTAGTATTGGTGGCCCCCAGGATAACTTGCCCGTCGGCGGTGTAAATCCGGCCCGGCTCAATGCTCCGGGCGCGCTGAGCGGCCCAGTCATTATACGGATGGGCGCGCAGTGCTGGCGCCCGGATGACCTGCCAGTAGCCCAGCATCAGGCAGATGAGCAGAAACCCGACCAAGAACACCAGACTCAAGCTGATTATATTATGGCGTAATTTACGCATAGTGTTAGTGTTCAGGACTACGTGAGGGTGGGAGGCAGTCGCGGGTCACCGCCAGTAGTAATCCGACGGCGATGAAGTTGACCACCATAGAAGTACCACCATAGCTCAAGAAGGGCAAAGTGATACCAGTCAGCGGCACCAGACGCACCACGCCGCCCAGGATCATCAAACTCTGAAGAGCAAACATAGTAGCCAGAGCAGCGGCCAGCAGGGCACCGAAGCTGTCAGTAGCCAGCCAGGCCACATTGTAGGCGCGAAAGCACAGCAACGCATAGATGAGCACCAGAGCCACGGTCCCCAGCAGGCCCAGATCGTGGCCTACTGCTACCAGAATCAGGTCGGTCCCCGCCGCCGGCAGATTACCCAGCGAGACCTGGCCCAGACCTGTGCCGGTTAGGCCACCTTCGGCCAGGCAAAACAGAGCTTGCAGGGGCTGGTACCCGTTGCCCTGGGGAGCTTGCCAGGGATTAAGCCAGGCCTGAACCCGCTGGGCAGCATACGGGAAAGCATAGCAGGCGCCAATAGCCCAAAGAAAAGGGCTGCTGACCCTAAATCGCGCTGGCCGACAAACAGACCTACACCAGCTATTACTATTATCAGCAACAGGATAACAGGACCCCATTGAGGCGGGCGAGGCAATCGGCGGGAGCGGCTGAGCTGAGTGCCCATGGGCGAGTTGTCAGCCGTGCGCGCCCGCCGGCGGTGGGAGGACCGGAGGATGTCGGCAACATAGCCGGCCAGGAAAATGGCCATGAGCAGTTTGGCAACTTCACCGGCCTGGAAGGACAATACCCCGGGAATGCTAAGCCACAAGCGGGCGCCGTGGTGCTCGGTGCCCCAGACGACGGTGATGACCAGCAACGCCACCGCAGCGACGCCGGCAGCATACTTCAGGCGCGAGAGCGCCCTGATATCGTCAATCAGAAAATATATCCCCACCATCGTCGCACTGCCCAGCAGCACCCACATAATCTGTTTAGTAGCCAATAACAAATCTATTCGCGACAAAACTACCACGCTAACCGTAGCCAATATGGCCACTAATGGTAGGAGCAGTCGGTCGCGGTGGTTAGACACCAGGTCCAGTAGCAGCGCCGCGGCCAGCACCGCGCCGGGGACCGCCGCCGCCCGTACCGCTCGCCCCGGCGGCTCGCCACTGCGGATAAGTATTAGCAGCAGGCCGACAGTGCCAATTACCACCGCCAGAGCTATCAAAACAATTTCAGTGCGATGCCCGGGTTGTATGGATAGTCACTCTTTCAACAACTGGTACGACGGGAGTCCCGCCCGTCGGACTTTTGGACAGGTAGTTAGACAAGCTCACTATAAACGAGACGCCTGTCCTACCGAGAAGTATCGCGGCAGTGGTGAGTACTGTCACCCCGGCGACGAGGTAGGACTCTCGGCTTGATACTTGAACACAGTGGTGCCAATGGTGATCTCATCGCCGTCGGACAACAGCACCGGCCCAGTAATTCTGGTGCCATTGTGATAAGTGCCATTGGTGGAGCCCTGGTCGGCCAGGAAGTGGTGGCCCTCCTGCCGATATATCACCGCATGATCTTTAGAGACATAACGGTCAGGCAGGACAATGGTATTGTACGGGCCGCGGCCCAGAGTGACGGTCGCGGTTAGCAGATAACGGAAACTGGCTAATAGGTCAATGTCAGCCGAAGTCTGCACCACCAATATCGGCGGACGGTCCGCCTCTGTGCGTAGGCGGGGTTCTCCAATCTCGCCTATGGTGCCGGGACCGCGCAGGTTGAGAACCTGCGCTACGCGATTTGCCGGGGCCGGTTGCGGTTCTTCCGCAGCGACCGGTGCGGCGGCTTGAGAGTCCGCCACCGGGGCGGGGGGCCGATGCGCCGATGGTGCTCGGCGGGGTCGCTGAGGGGCCGGCGAAGGCTTTAAGCGGTGTTGGGCCGCCCGGGCCTGGCTTATCAAGGCCCGCAGCACCAGCACCACAAATAAATACAGCAACACGATAAAAAGATACTTGCCTATTGTCAGAAGAATACCGACAGGCACAAGTGGTCACTCCGCCCACTATTCGCTGATAACCGAAGCTGATTAGTTGCCTGAATTATAACAAAATGAGTAGGCGGTGTCACTCCCTGCGTGAGCAAACACAGGCCAGCTATCCAGGGTCTTCGGTTTCGCTGGTGGTCAATTGGCGGATGTCGGGGTAGACGCGGACCCCCAGTCCGGTGGGGACCTGCACCTCTAAGTCAGACAACAGCAACTGAATGCGGGCTACCAGGTGCTCAGTGGCGATCCAGTCCTGGGTGGGGAAGACGGTCAGGGGCAGGCGTACTAAGGTGATGCCGCGTCGGTCCTTATCAACCTGGACCGGCTCTATCCCCGTGATGTGCAGAGGATACTCGGCCTGTAGTTCGGCGCTCAGTTCTTCCAGGGCCTTGCGGAGGTGCTCGGTATCTTTGGGCGTGGTCAGGGGCACCTCGGCAATGTAGTTGACGTAAGGCTCTTCATAAACGGTGACTTTGGTAATAGTTCCGTTAGGGATATGGTGGAGTTGATTGTCCAGGTCGCGCAGTACGGTTGTCCGCAAGCCAATCTGCTCTACGAGGCCGAAATTACCGGACAGATTGACATAATCGCCCACAGCATACTGGCCCTCCAGGAGCAGAAATAGTCCACTGACTAAGTCCCGAACTAGACTTTGAGCGCCGAAGGCCACCGCCGCACCCAAAAAACCTATTCCGGTTAGTATCGGGAGTAGATTAACGTTCAACGCGCCCAAGATCCAGATTCCAGTCAGCAGTACAATTACCCATCTGGTAATGTTGGCTACCAGCGAGACGGCAGTGACGGCGCGCTGCTGGCGAGTGCGAGCCGGGCCGGTGGCAGCCGCGGCGGATTGCTCCAGGCGGCGACAGGCGCGGGCAAAACCGGCCATCAGCAACCAGTAGATACCGGCGGCGACCAAGAGAATCAGTATTATGCTTGCGGCTTTTCCGGCCACAGTTTCCGGCTTCAGAAATTCCCCCAAGACCTCTTGCCAGAAGCCAGCCGGGACAATCTTCTCGGCTACATCTACCGCTTTGTCGGCTAGCTGCTCAGTCTCGTTGGGCATGTTGGCATACCTCCAGGATACTATTGTCTGGTCGTAGAGCAATTCACCAGGCTACGGGGCTATTCCTCCTCGGAAGCTGGAGCAATGAAGCGTTTACTGGCGTGGAGGGGAATTGGGGGCGGGCAAGAAATCGCTGTTGTGCATCATCTGGGTGGCGCGGAAGAGGCTCTGGGGAGTACCCGCGTCCGACCAACCACAGTCAATTATGTCATAGGTGAGCAGCCCGCGCTCCAGGTAGACGTTGTGGACATCAGTTATCTCGTATTGGCCCCGGGCGGACAGCTTTAGCGTAGGCAGGATGTCCCAGACCAGTTGGTCATACATATAGACGCCGATGGCCGCGTAAGAGGATGGCGGCTGGTCAGGTTTCTCAATAATGGCAGTGATGTTGCCATCTTCATCAAATTCAGGCACACCGAAACGCTCGGGGTCGGGCACTTCAGTTAGCAGCACCTTAGCCCCCACAGCACTGTCCAGATAACTCTCCACGAAGGGACGAATACTGCCGGCCAGGATATTGTCACCCAGCATTACCAGGCAATAGTCATCACCCACAAAGTGCTGGGCGCAACGCAATGCGTCGGCGATACCCCGCGGCTCGCGTTGGTAAGTGAAATACAGGTGATCCAGGCCGAACTCGCGGCCATCGTGGAGCAGCTCCAGGAAGGCACCGGGATTGTTGCCGCCAGTGACCAGCATTATGTCGCGGATACCGGCGTCCACCAGGCTATGCAGGGGATAGTAGACCATAGGGAATTGGCCCACCGGTAGCAGATGCTTGTTAGTTACCCGCGTCATCGGCTCCAGACGAGTACCCAGACCGCCTACTAAGACGATGCCTTTCATTATTAAACCATTGCCAAGAAATATTGTTGGATGCGCCGGTCGTCGGTCAGTTCGGGATGGAAAGCCGTAGCCAGCAGATTCTCCTGCCTGACTATCACTATTTTGTCCTCAAAGCTGGACAACACTTGGGCTTCTCCCCACACGCGGGTGACGTAGGGGGCGCGAATAAACACGGTGGGGACTGGGCCGTTGGATATGCCCACGACGGCCAAATCGGTTTCAAAGCTGTCCACCTGGCGGCCAAAGGCATTGCGGCGCACTGCCATGTCCATTAGTCTCAGGCCCCACTGGTCATTGTCTTCAATTTCTTTGGCCAGCAATATCATACCGGCGCAGGTGCCCCAAATGGGCACCCCGCGCTGGTGAAGCTGGATTATGGCCTCATCAACTCCAAACCGCTGGCAGAGCTTGCCAATAGTGGTGCTCTCGCCACCGGGAATTACCAGGGCCTGACAGTCAAGCACGTCCGGCGGCTTTTTGACCAGGACCGGTTCACAGTCTAACTGAGAGAAGGCCCGTAGGTGCTCGGCAAAATCCCCTTGTAGGGCCAGTATACCAACGCGTGGTGTCATGCTGTAATCTACCAGCCTCGGGTAGCCAGACGTTCTTCTTCAGGTAGGCTGGCTACGTCAATACCGACCATGGCTGCGCCCTTCAGACCTTTGCAGGCCTTGGCGACCTCGTGCGGGTCTTCATAGTAGGTGGTGGCGTGGACGATGGCCAAGGCGCGCTCGGCGGGGTCCTCGGACTTGAAGATACCCGAGCCCACGAAGATGGCCTCGGCACCCAGTTGCATCATCAAGGCGGCATCGGCGGGCGTGGCGATGCCACCAGCCGAGAAATTGGGGACGGGTAGTTTGCCTTCGTGAGCGACTTGCCTCACCAGGTCAAACGGCGCGCCCATATTCTTGGTCTCGGTCATTAGCTCATCATCGCGCAGGCCCTGGAGATGCTCAATACCGGTTATCACCGCGCGCATGTGGCGGGTAGCTTCCACGATGTTTCCGGAGCCGGCCTCGCCTTTGGTGCGGATCATAGCCGCGCCTTCCCCGATGCGGCGCAGCGCCTCGGCCAGGTTGGTGCAGCCGCAGACAAAAGGCACATCAAAGTCATGCTTCCAGATATGAAAGTTTTCGTCGGCGGGTGTCAGGACTTCACTTTCGTCAATGAAGTCCACTCCCATTGCTTGCAGCACCTGGGCTTCGGCAAAGTGGCCGATGCGACACTTGGCCATTACCGGGATGGTTACCACCTCCATAATCTCTTCAATAATCCGCAGGTCGGCCATGCGGGCTACGCCGCCCTCGGCGCGAATATCCGCCGGGACTCGTTCCAGAGCCATTACCGCCACCGCCCCGGCATCTTCAGCAATCTTGGCCTGCTGGGCGTTGGTAACATCCATTATCACACCACCCCGCAGCATCTGGGCCAGTCCCACTTTAGTTTTCCAGGTTGACTTCTTCGTCACTTGCTTTCGCCTCCTCGTTAGCTTACACATCAGCTATATAACTACCTATAGTCTACATCATTATTGGCAGGACTGCAAGAGTTGTATAATGGCTAATCTTATCGGAGCCCGCCACCCTGTGCCGCTATGGATGTGCTTTGACAAGGTAGCATTGTTGGCGTAAACTACCTCCAGTGTCAGGGAATTGATACGGAGAAGGTGAGTGTGATGGGACAGATAGTAAAACTGAGTGCGATTGTAGTGGTGGCATTGCTGCTGGGATGGGGAACAGCCTATGGGCAGGAGGGTGCAGTTGATCTACTGGCGGCTCTGGACAGAGGGCAGATATGGGCACAGTTTCGGGGTGCCGGGCCCAGCGCAACTTTACCGATCCGGACTCGCGGATAATGAAAGACAGCGCTACCCAGTCTTTTGCGCAAGCTTACAACTGTCAGGCGGTCGTTGCGGATAGCACGCAAGTGATAGTAGCCGCCGCCGCTACTCAGCAAGCTAACGACAAACACCAGGTCGCGCCGATGGTCCAGCAGATGCAGGCGAACAACGGTAAGCTACCCAATCAAGTCAGGCAAGTACAGAAAAACACCGGTAAGCTACCCAATCAAGTCAGTGCTGACGCCGGCTATTTTAGCGAAGGCAATGTAGAGCATCTAAGCAAAAATGGTATAGACCCGTACATCGCAACTGGGCAGCGT
>JALGTV010000098.1:0-9097 GCA_029821215.1 Candidatus Zipacnadia bacterium
AGAGGAGCTGACGGCTTTCCGCCAGCGCTATTTCACTGCCTGCAACGCAGCCGTGGTGATTATTTCACCTCAGCCGCCTGATGAGGTGGGGCGAGTAGTCCAGCAAACTCTTGGCTCCTGGCGCCGCGGGCTCCCACCAGCACCATTGACTACCCAGAGTGCGGCACTGCGGGAAGCCGATGTCCGGGTAGCCAGCAGTCCCGACGCCCGGCTGGCTACTATTGTTGTAGGGGTGTCTCTGCCGCCGCCAGGTACACCGGGCTTTGGGGTCGGTCAGATCCTGCAAGAGATGCTGGCGGGTCCGCGGGGACGACTGAGGCGCGACCGGACGCTGCTCTATAGTTTAGCGCTTAATCTGCCGTTTAGGTTGCTGGCCCGGCAGTTTCCCCTGCGGTCCATACCTATGACTTTAGAGTCTAATGCTCATTTGGCCGTTTATGCTATGGCTGCGCCCACTGCCATGGAGTCCTACCGACAGGCGATACTGCGGCATTTTGCATCGTTTCGGGAAGGTGCCATCAGTTCTGAGGAGCTGGCGCGGGCTAAGAAGCGGGTGCTGAACGGCATGGCGCTGGCGATGCAGCGGCCCCTGGATAGCGCCACGACCCTGGGGCAGTATGAGATGCTGGGCTTGGGAGTTAGCGACATCCAGCAGGCGGCTGCCCAGGTGAAGGCACTGACTGTCGAGCAGATCACCGAGACTGCCAATATCTGGTTTCACGAGCACTATATTGGCGTGGTCCTACCTAACCAGAATCCTAATGACAGCCGCCGGGAGATATCATCCCCAGGGGGTTGACAATACGTACATGCACTTCAGTGCGGAATGTCTCAGCGGTAAACAAGGAAGTGAGCAGGATGATTGAGGGTGTAGTAACAAAGCGGTTGCGAGTCATCCCTGACGACCGTGGTTATTTGATGGAGATTCTCCGTGATGATGACGAGCTTTTTGCCGGCTTTGGTCAGGTGTACGTGACGAGTTGCTACCCGGGAGTGGTCAAAGCGTGGCATGCCCACCACCGGCAATTAGACCATATCTGCTGCCTGCAGGGGACAGCGAAATTGGGTCTGCACGACGGCCGGGAAGACTCGCCAACCTATGGGGAGACCCAGAGCCTCATCCTGGGGCAAGTGAATCCGGTGTTGGTGCAGGTGCCGCCAATGGTCTGGCACGGTTTCACTCCTGTGGGCCCGGAGACTATTCTAATGCTGAATATCCCCACCGAGCACTATGTATATGATGACCCTGACGAGCTGCGTCGGGATCCCTTTGATCCGGAAATCCCTTTCCAGTGGCATACCAAAGGGGGCTAACCTGTGACCGGCTATGAACGATTTATGACCGCCCTGCCTCCAGACCTCAATACCGGCCAGGCCGGGACCAATACCCGCTTCGGCCGGTGGATAGTAGAAGAAGCTGGGACAAAGAGGTATATGGCTTAGTTCAGAGGTGTTTATTGGGGAATACTATCGCAATGAATGAGCTACGGTTGGTACATACGGCTGATGTGCATCTGGGGCATTCCAGTCGTGCCTTTGGGGCGGCGGCGGCCGAGCACCGAAGATGCCTCCAGGAGGCTTTCGGGCGCTGCATTGACCTGTGCCTGGAGCGCCAGGCACACGTACTCATAGTGGCCGGGGACCTGTTTGATAGTCCCCACCCGCCCGAGAGTACTGTTAGCGTTGTCCAGGCACAATTGTCCCGCCTCAGCCAGGCCCAGCCTCCCATAAGCTGCATAATTCTGCCGGGCACCCATGACCTGCTCAAATCGGGTAGCATCTACGACCGCTGGCTGGCGGCCGGGCTGGGGCCACGGATAGATGTGCTCACCGCTGAGCAGCCGCTGGTTCACCTTGCCGACTGTGATACGATGGTGTGGGGGCCAGCACCTGGTCAAAGTGGCCGCCCCCTGGTAGGCCTGCGGCCTGACCCGGAGGCAAGGTTTAATATCGCTGTGGTGCATGGCTCGGTGCAGATTCCCGGGGTAGTGGAGGACGACGAGGCGCTAATCACTCAGCAGGATATAGCTGACAGCCAGATGGACTACGTAGCCCTGGGTCACTGGCACAGCTTCAGCGATCAGTCTCAGGGGCCGGTGACCGCACTATATTGTGGTTCGCCAGAGATTGTGGCCCTTGATCAGGCCAGCCGGGGAACGGCGCTGGTAGTAACTATTCCGACGGGAGGCAAAGCCAACTGGGAGCAAGTGCCCACCGGTCGCCTAAAATACAATAAACAAGAGCTTAATGTGGCCGACTTTGCCGGTCAGGGGGAGATACTTGCGGCTCTGCTGGAGGAGGCTGACCCCAATAAGATAGTTGATATCCATTTGACCGGCCTGGTAACTCCCGGCCAAGCAATAGATAGTGATGAGCTGGAGATAGCTCTGGCTGACAGTTTTTTCCGCGTCCGGGTGACAAATGATACCCATCTACCCTTGGAGCAGCTTGATGAGAGTGAGTACCCGCCGCAGTTAGTGGCGGGACGATTTGTGCAACTGATGAAGCAGCGTATTGAGGATGCTAAGCAACGCGACGAGGGGGCGGTAGCACAAATAGCCCAGCAGGCTTTGCAGGTGGGCCTGGCACTGCTGGAGGGCCGGGAGGTGCTGGGATGATTATCCATTCGCTGAGCATCCGCAACTTTGGCTGTCTGGGCGAACAGGAAATTCAGTTCAGCCCTCATCTGAATGTGATCCGCGGCCCTAATGAAGCTGGAAAATCAACCCTCCAGGCCGCTGTGTTGACCCTCCTATTTACTAAAGTGACCAGTCGGGCTGAGGCGGTGAGCCGGTGGCAGAGCTGGCAGGCTCCGGAGATGTTCAGGTTGGTCGCAGAGTTCATGGTGGGCGGAGAGAATTGGAAGCTGGTCAAGGACTTTGCTCAGCGAGACACATCACTGGTCAATCTCGCTACCGGAGTTGGCTGGTCAGGTCGGGATGAGGTACAGGAAAAGCTGGCCGAGCTGGTGGGCACCCGATCCCAGGCTGTCTATGAGAGCACGGGCGCCATTCGCCAGCGGCAAGTCGCAGAACTGGGAGCAAAGGGTCAGCTCGGAGAGATGATCCAGCAGAGCATCACTGGCCGGGGAGCCCCGGTGAGCGTGCCCCAGATACTGAAGCAACTGGATACAGTAGTGGGGGATCTGTGGCGGGGTTGGGAACGCCCAGCCCTTACCCACCCCGGTGCTATGATTCTGACCAAGAACAAGATTGATGACTTAGAGAAGCAACGTGACTCCCTGCGGGCACAGCGCCAGCAAGTGGAGGCGGCTCAGCAGCGACAGGGACAGGGTCGAGAAGAACTGGAGAAGTTAGAGCCAGACATTCAGCGGAGCCAACAGCTATTGGAAAAGGCAGAGCTGCGGCGAGAGTTGGAGGCAAAGCTGGCGGAGGTCAGCGACCAGTGGCAGCAGCTTAATGACCGGGTGCAGCAGGCTGAAAAGCTGCGGGAAGAAATCGGGCAGGCAACCAGTGAACTGAACTCTCTGCCGCCGGTTTCCGATGAAGAAGCCGCGCAGGTGAGGGAATTGGCCGGCACCATGGCGCATGCGGCAGGCAGTGCAGACGGAAGTAAGTAAACTGGCGGGCGAGCGATCGCCAGCGGAAGTGATGAAGTTTGCTTTGGAGCTCCAGGATAGCGTTACCAAGGCAGATGCAAACGTAGCCCGGCTTCAGCACCAGGTCCAGCAGATTGAACACTCATTGCAGGCGGCCTGCAGCGCCAGCCGGCGGCGGGCGGCGACAGTAACCGGGGGGCTGGTGATGGCGGTTGCAGGTGGTATTGGTGCGGGTATTTTCTCGCCCTGGTGGCTGCTGCTGACCGTGGCTGGTGTGCTGGTAGCCATAAAGGCTGCGGTCACCCGAGCAACCCATCCGGTTACCGCGCTGATTGAAGAACAGCAACAGGCGGCCAGCGGCCTGGCGGCTGCCCAACAGCACCATGACCAGGTGAGTAGACAGTTAGATGAGTTGCTCGCGGGGGCAGGGGCGGAGACAGTGGCTGAGCTGAGCTCACTGGTGTCGGGGGCCAATGACCGGCTGGTGGAGATTGAAGCCAAGCTGAGCAGTGCTGAAGAGAGCCTGGCTGAAGCCGAACAGCAGCAAGCGGATGCCCGGCAGCAATTGCAGCAGGTGCTCGGAGACCGTTTTGAAAACGCGGAGACGCTGCTCCAGGTCGCTGAGCGCCGGGCCGAGCTTTCGCGCCGCCGGGATCAGCACCAGGCGGCATTGAAGGGTGTGGTAGGGGCAGATGACTTGGAACAATTGGACCAGCGGCTCAGTGATTTGGCTCTGGAGCGAGCGACTATCCAAACTCAGCTTGATTCCCCTGAACTGGTCCATATTGATTTAGAGCCGATGGAAGTGGAGAAGCTGCGTGACCAGATAGCAGCAAACCGGCAGCGGCGGGACGAATTGAAAGAAGAGTTGATCAAGGCGCAAACTACCATTGAAAGCACGGATTACGACGCCGAAGAAGAACTGCGAACCGAGGAGCAACTTGCCGAAGCCCAGCAGCACTTGGCGCGACTGAAGCGCCGGGTCCAGGTTTACGAACTAACCTACGAGGTGCTCCAGGAAGCCTATCAACAGACACTGGACGGAGTTATTGGGCCTCTGGAGGAGAAAGTTCGGCAGATGCTGGCGACGATGACGGGCGGGCGATACGGGCAGGTGCGAATAGATAACGAAGAGTTCCAGCCGATCGTTTTTTCGCCCCAGAAGGGTGAGGAAGCCGAAAATGACGATTTGAGCTGTGCTACTGCCGAGCAAGTTTACCTGGCGGCGCGGTTGGGGCTGATCCAGATACTCTGGCCCGAGGAAGGGCCGCCCCTGCTGCTGGATGATCCGCTGGTGAACTTCGACGATCAGCGCCGCCAGGCAGCCGCCACGCTCTTGGGCGAGCTGGCCCAAGACCGCCAGATCCTGCTGTTCACCCACTCCGAGGAGTTTGATAGCTACGCCGATAGCGTCCTGGTACTGCCGGGACCGTAACGATACGAGTAACGGCTAACGTTTCTGGCCGGACGTGCACCTGCTGAAACGGTGATACTTACTGTTCTTGCGCTTGCCCGGTCATGGGGACGAAGCGAACCGGCCAGACCAAAGTCTGTTGCAGACCCCCACCCTTCTTCTTCAGCAAATACAGATACTGGGTACCGCTTTCCGGGCCGACCGGAATAACCATACATCCCCCTTCTTTAAGCTGCTGAACCAGCGGCTGAGGAATCTCCTCAGGAGCACAGGTGACGATGATGCCGTCAAAGGGGGCGTGCTGAGGCCAGCCGCGATACCCATCTCCGCACTTGACAGTAATATTCTGGTAGCCGAGCGTAGCCAACCGTTGCCGGGCACTGTTAGCCAGGGGGGCCAAGATTTCTATGGTATAGACATGCTCCACGAGCTTGGCTAACACAGCAGCCTGGTAGCCCGAGCCGGTGCCGACCTCCAAGACAACATCATCCCTGTCAGGTTGGAGAAGCTCGGTCATCTTGGCCACGATGGACGGAGCGGAGATTGTCTGATCCTCGCCGATAGGCAAAGGAATATCTGCATAGGCCAGTGGGCGCACTTCCTCGGGGACGAACAGGTGGCGAGGAGTTACCTGCATAGCGGCGATAACCGGCTCGCTGCGGAGAATGCCGGCACCCTGCAGGGCGTGCACCATAGATAAGCGCATCTGCTGATAGTCAGGTGAGGAGTTGGGTTGCTCGTCAGCGGTGATGCAGGAGACAAGGACCAGCAGCCCTCCGACCAACCCCAAGCCTACGGCCAGCGATATTCCTACCCGTCGCCATGACATAGGTACTCCTCCTCAATTCAGTCTATAACTGCCTTATTCGTCAGAAATGGCCGCGCTCCTTCTCGGTAAGTCTTTTATACTAATACTTCTATGAAGGAAAATCCCGGCCAGGGAGGAATGTCATCAGGGATAACGAATATATCAACAATCCACTCGGCGAAATGCCCGGAGACCAGAGCAGGTATCCATGCGCTGAATTGAGGGAGATACACAAATGGCTCAACAGGTCAGTCCTGCGGTAGTGGTAGTAGTAATAATTCTGGTCGTAGCCATCCTGGTGGCTCTCTACTTCCTGGTGGTCCAGGCACCGCCCCGTCTGGTGCCAGAAGCGGCGATGATGCCCCCAATAAGCGGTGGGCAGGTAGCAACCGAAGAAGAAGAGGCCGCCGAGGCTGAGGAGGAAGTTGAAGAGGAAGCGACGGTGGATGAAAGTGCCGGGGAGGAAGAGTCCATCAACTGAGTAGCAAAGCGTCTCCTCGCCGACGTCAATAGCCCATTAAGACCGAGTGCCGACTATGAAAGGATAGGTGTTTATTGTGAAACTTGCTTGTCAGGAAGGACTAGTGCCCGGTGATTCACTGGCGGAAAAGCTGGCCAATCTGGAGAAGTGGGGGTATGAAGGAATAGAGTTTCATGGTAATGAGCTGGGGGGAAGGGTTGATGAAATTCAACAGGCCTGTGCCCAGTCGTCGGTTAAACCCAGCAGCATCTGTGCGGGTTATTCTGGCTGCTTTCTGGATCCAGACCCGGAGGAGCGGAACCTGGCTATAGAGGATTCCAAGAAAATCCTGTGGGCAGCCGGGCAAATCGGCGCCGTGGGGATGATATTCGTTCCTCTATTCGGGCCGCCTCGGCTTCCCGATCTGTCACCCTACGCTGACCAGATAGAACTGGAAAAGCGGCTAATTGTTGAAATCGCCAAAGACTTAGCCGAGACTGCGGCAGCTAACAATACGCTGGCGATTTTGGAGCCGCTGAACCGCTATGAGACCCATTTCATCAACCGCCTGGAACAGGCGGTGGAGATCGTGCAGGCGGCGGGCGATCCGCCGGGGCTGAAAATCATGGCCGACTTTTTCCACATGAATATTGAAGAGCCCCATATTGAGGAGAGCATCCGGGCGGCCGGCGACTATATCGCCCATGTTCACCTGGCTGACTCCATCAGATGGCTGCCCGGCTATGGTCATCTGGACTTTAGGCCTGGTTTCCAGGCACTGGCAGACATCGGGTTTGATAAGTATATGGCTTTGGAGTGCTCAGTGCCGGGAGATCCATATGAGGATCTACCCGGGGCCGCCGAGTACCTGCGCGACCAAATGCCCTAACACCCAGTCCTACTATTTCCAAGAGAAAGGAGCATACCCAAAATGTCAATACGCATAGGTTTTGTCGGATGCGGGGGGATAGCCAATTCCCATATGAGCAATCTCAACCAGATGGAGGATGCTGAGCTGGTCGGCTTCACTGATGTAGTGGCGGAAAAGGCACAAGCAGCAGCAGAAAAATATGGCGGACAGGCATACGAAAGCCACCAGGCAATGTATGAAGATGCAGACCTGGATGCGGTCTACATCTGTGTGCCGCCCTTTGCCCACGAGGACCAGGAGATTCTGGCTGCCCAGGCGGGCCTGGCGATATTCGTGGAAAAGCCGGTAGCGCTGAGTATGGACAAAGCCCGGGAGATACAGGCCGCTATCTCGACCAGTGGGGTAATAAGTTGCGTGGGCTATCAGCAGCGCTATCTACCGACAGTGCAAAAAGCCAAACAGCGGTTCGCCGCCGCCGATATTGCTATGGTTATGGGATATTGGCTCGGGGGATTTCCCGGAGTTCATTGGTGGCGGGTGATGGCCGAGTCCGGGGGGCAGATGGTAGAGCAAACTACCCATATTGTGGATCTGGCTAGGTACTTTGCGGGCGAAATAGATACGGTATACTCCAGCTTTGCCCTACGTTGCCTGGGAGACGTCGAGGATATAGATGTGCCCGATGTCGGAGTAGTAGCGTTGAAATTTAATAGTGCGGCCGTGGGGATGATTTGCAATTCGTGCTGTGCGGGGGTAGCAAGCAAGGTGGGCATACACTTAATACTTCAGGATGTCTCGGTGGAAATCGGCCCCTCGCTGATAATCAAAGATAGACAGGGCTCACGGGAGGAGACCTTTACCTCCCCTAACCTTCCAACAATAGATGGTGAATTCGTCAAGGCAGTAGGAAGCAATGATCAGACCAGAATATTGTCTGATTATGCCGACGCCGTGAAATCGCTGGCTGTAAGCCTGGCGGCCAACAAGTCCGCCGCTACCGGCCAGCCGGTTCGGCCCAGCGAGCTATAGCGTGAATAATTACCGATGGCTGAAGCCCAGATGGACAAAAACCAGGGGGCGCCGGGGCGGTGCAGAGCTTCTCCGAGGCAAGTAGGCGGGCTGGTTTTTGCCTTCTTGCTCATTCTGTATGTAGTAACCGCCAAGGGCTTCAGCGAAATGGGTGATGCTGAGACTTACTATGTCATAACCGAGAGCATTGTCGAGCGGGGATGGGTGGATATTCCGCCGGGAGCCGGCCTCACTGATAAAGTTCACAATCCTCGGGGTATTATGAAAGGCCGGGACGGGCGCAGCTACAGCCAGTACTGGCTGGGCTATCCTCTATTCCAGGTCCCCTGGTATGTGGCAGGCAAATGGGTCGGCCACATAGTAGTAGGCATTTCACCCCGGCTGGAGACGCTGGCCGGTTTTGGCCCCCGCATAGCAATCAACTTGGCTGGCGCGTTCGTTACTGCTGCCACAGCCGCTGCGCTATTTGGGCTGCTGGTAACGCTGGGTCTGCATCAGTCTTACAGTGCCGCTACCGCCGTCATTTACGGGCTGGCTACTTACGCCTGGCCCTATGCCAAGATAGGCTTCTATGAGCCTTTTTTGGCCTTGACACTGCTGGTGGCCGTGTTGATGGTGCTGTGGTTTGACCGCCGGCAGTCAATAGGGTATATTCTGGTCTTCGCCTTTGTCCTGGCGTGGGGTACAGCGACTCGCCCCTCGCTGATCCTGGCGTGGCCGCCTCTGCTGGTATATCTTCTGGTCATCCTGTACCGTGGTACCGGCCAGGGAAAGGCCAATTGGAAACACTGGCTGCTGGCGGCGGGGGCAGTCATCGTGGGCATGGCGCCGTGGCTGGCGGTGAGCCTGTGGTACAATGCCCTGCGCACCGGCAGTGCCGTGGCCCCCGGATACTCCCCCGGCAATTACATACCTATCACCGCCCTGGCCCATTTCGCCACGGCTGTTTTTGGCAA
>JALGTV010000098.1:9104-9797 GCA_029821215.1 Candidatus Zipacnadia bacterium
AGGCCCCTGTGGCGAAAATGGCGCCCGCAAAGCATCCTCATCTGGTCACTGGTACTGCTCAACTTCATCTTCTTCTGCACTCGGCCCGGCTGGTACACTATTTGGCCCTGGGGACCGCGCTATCTGGTGGTGCTGACGCCGTTGGTGATGGTGGCCGTCGGGTTTGGCCTGGCCCGCCTGTGGCCTCGGCGGGTAGGGCGGGGGATTATTGTTACCCTGATTGCCATCAGTGTGCTGGTCCAACTTCTGGCTATCGTTGTCCCCTATGGCACCTATCTGCACTATGTGGAGGATAGGACCGGCACCTGGCGCACCCCTATCTCCGATCCCCGATACTTCCCCATCCTCGGCCAGGTACACACCCTGCAACAGGTGAGATTTGACCGTGTGCCGCCGGCGGCCCTGGGTGGCGGTTACGTCGCCCAGGAGGTCAAGACTAATATCCGCCACAGCCTGGATTTCTGGTGGATATATGCTTACCGGCTGGGGGTGCCGCCAGTGGTGTGGGCGCCGCTGGTGGGGGTGTTGCTGGCCGCCGCAGTTATGATAGGGTGGCGGCTGCGGAGGCTGGTCAGATTACCCGCGCCAGAACAGCAGCGGCTCGAAATCCCGGCGGGTTAACTCGCCACTGAGGATTAGCAGTAGCAGATAGACTCCCAGCAGCCCGGCCAGCTTGACTATTACCAGCCACCC
>JALGTV010000099.1 GCA_029821215.1 Candidatus Zipacnadia bacterium
CTGCATAATAGGTTGGGATCTTGTCCTTGGGCACGTCGCTGTTCTGCAGATCAGCGAAGCCCTCGTAGTCCACGGCGACGTCCCCGTTGCTGCGCAATTGTACCCCAATCCCATCAACTGCATAGTCACCGGGCTTGAGGATGCGCCAGTAAAGCCGAGTGGCTTCCAGGCTTAGGTCCATCCACTGAGCCAGGCTGCAGTTAACCGCCACGACGATCTCTCGGTCCGCGTTACAATAGTACTGATATTGTCCCGCTTTCCATGCCCTGGCTAGAGCAGTCGGGTTTGCAGTATCCGGTACTCCGTTTATCACTGGGAATACCGGTATTTCCTGCTTAGCCACGGCCATGGAGCAACATAGGGCCAGTACCAGTAACCCCACTACCACGCTGGTTAGTTTAGACATCTTGGTTGCCTCCTACTTAGATTCGGATAGGTAGGTATCAGGTTTTAAGGTCTGTGGGAGCCAGGTCAATGACTTGACCGCCTCCGACCTTCCCCAACCTGCCAGGGGTACTTATCGTTGTACGGGCGTAGCCTCACCTCCTTTCAGCATAGAATAGCGACGCAGAACAAAAACTTGCGCTTGACTTGATGTTTAGTTTGTGCTATAATGAGGTAGAATTGATATAGCAATGCCGAACTGGTGTTCCTTCACAAGCTTATTAGGCTGCCAAATGGAACCCCTTTTTGACTCAAGCTATATCAGCCTTTTTGGGAGGCGGGCCGGGTCGCACGTGGCTTCTATTCCCCTAATGAGCCCGTGCGAACTCGGCCCACCATCTCACTATCGCAATGGGGAATATGACTTTCCCCATAACGGCTCCAGGGCAGGCACAGTCATCGCTTCTCTTTATCAAGGTTCTCTTAGCGAACCAACTCGGTCCAGTTGGGCTGTTGTTATTCGCCTTAGTGGTCAGTCCACTAAAGACTTAATCGCAAGTGCCGATGTAATCAGTAGGGAGAGGAGGAGCTGGGGGCTCGACTAAGAAAGCAAAGTGTGGTATAATACCACAATCGGCAATACAACCCTACCAGGATTTGTGTTTGCCGCCGGGTCAGTGAGTTGCAGCTCACTGGCCCTTTTATTATTGCTTCTTGGCCCCCATCTAATCTACCCCATGCTCCCCCGCCTCTCCCAACAACAAAAACCGTCCAAGGTATCTATGGTATGTTCAGCTCGTCCCCTTGGACGGTAATCTTAGTAACTCGTAGTTACTGGTCTGATTATTGCTGCGGAACTGAAGCGACAATGAATCGGTCTCTGTTTCTTTGTGCGTCCGTCCCGAGCTGGGAGGTGAATATAATTCACACCCAAGCTATATCTTAGCACATATCCTAATTTTTGTCAAGACCTATTTCCGATATTCTTAATATTCCTTCCTTATGCCACAATAATTACCGCCTGCCGTTCAGTGGTTCAACAACTCAATATAGCCTCCACGCCGGTCAGAGATACTGTGTTCAAGACACTTATGTTAGGAGCGCTTGGCATTTCAACGATTGTTTTGGCGCCACCATTTTCTGTACTTATCGCCGATCAGCAATAGTCAATATACCCTGGATTACGTAGCCAGGCAATCGGGAATTCTCTGATAGTGGGGTTCGAATTGCCTGAGTTCAGTAATTAGGAAGAATTGAAAAATCGAGGAACAAGCGGGGGATTAAGTTGGCAAGGCCCCTTTACGGCTCCAACGAGGTCAGTCCTTCGCGGACGGCATATTTGGTCAACTCCGCTACGCTCCGTACATCCAGTTTCTCCATGAGGTGTTGGCGGTGGGTTTCGACGGTTTTCACACTTACGTAAAGCTGCTCAGCAATCTGTTTAGTAGTCCGGCCCTCAGCGAGGAGTTGGAGCACCTCGCGTTCTCTGTTGGTCAATACCGAGAAAGCCGAGCCATCCGAATCGGAGACGCGCTGTGCATAATCGTCAATCATAGTGTTGGTTATCCCGGGACTGAGGTAGGATTGCCCGCTGGTGACGGTACGGATTGCCTGGATCAATTCCTCGGAGGCGCAGTCCTTCAGTAGGTAACCTAACGCTCCTACCGAAAGCATCCCCGCCGCGAACCGCCGGTCCGAGTGCATCGACAGGGCCAGCACTTTTACCTCCGGAGCCTGGGCAACAATCTGGCGGGTAGCCTCCATCCCATTTAAGTCGGGCATAGTGATGTCCATGACGATGACGTCGGGGGAAAGCTCCTGGCTCAACTCCACTGCCTCGCGCCCATTCTTAGCCTCGGCAACGACTTCCATGTCTTTCTCTTTTTCAAGCACTGAGCGCAGGCCTTCCCGCATTATCTGGTGATCGTCAGCTAAGATGACTTTGATGCTCATGCAGTCCTGCTCCTTTTGACGAAAGAGTCTGTCCAGGGTCCTCAGTCATATCCCCATCGCCCGGGCCCCCGATTTGACTCCTTTTGGTGGTCTATACCCGTTTGCCTGTACCTACCGTACTCTTGGTCACCCGCCCGGACAATCAGGCAGCCCCTGACTCTCGGCTTCGATTTACCTGAGTTCAGTCAGCGGCACTCTTATCTGGGCATAGCGGTGCACTCAACGTTACCCGCGTACCTTGCCCGGGTTGGGATTCGATCTCCATGCTCCCGCCCATATATTTCAAGCGCTCGCATACATTGAATAGACCAAACCCACCACCCTCACCCGTCGCCAAGTTGAGTTTCATGGCATCAAAGCCATCACCGTCATCCTCTACCTGAAGCCAAATGATCCCTTCCTTTTTGCGGGCAGACACTTCCACGATGCGCGCATGGGCGTGCTTGGCGGCGTTGTTCAATAACTCACGCAGCGCTTGGAAAAGAGTAACGCGCATGTCTTCATCTGACAGCTTGAGTTGCTCGTCCCTGCTAAAGTGAACCACAATGCCGTGTCGTTCCTGAACCTGATCTGCAAGCCACTCGACCGCTGCTTGAAAGCCCAGCTCGTGCAGAACCGGTGGACTGAGCTCAAATGCTAATGACCTCGTGTATTCAATGGCTTGATCCATCAATTCTTGAATTTCACTTGCCGCCGCGGCCAAGTCGGGTGACGGCGCCAATTGCCGTGCCTGTCCCAACTTCATCTTGGACAAAGCGAGAATTTGGCCCAGATTGTCGTGTACAGTGATAGCGATTCGCCGCCGCTCCCGCTCCTCTGTTCTGATCAACTCAACAGCCAGAGAACGAAGACTCTGTTTATGCCTCCGGATCGCCTCTTCGGCCCGCTTGCGTTCGGTGATATCAACCCAGTTTGCGAAATAGTAATCCAACTCGCTATCTCTTCGTATGGGAATAAAGGTTATCTCAACCCAGAATCGCTGTCCGTCCTTGGTCTGAAAAAGCTCCTCAAGCCGCTGAGCGCCCTGCTGCATAGCTGCCGCCAAGTCCCTGCCTGTCTGCTCCCGAGTTTCTTCTGTCCAAAAGGGATATGGGGCCTTCCTGCCCACCAGTTCTGCGGAAGAAAAGCCGGTTACCTCCTCCAGCGCCGGATTCACATATCTTATGGAAGTATCTGGATTGATGGCCATGGTGGGATAGGAAGAATGACTCACCAGGCTGGAACTGAATTCCTCCCTCCGCCGGATTTCCTCCTCGGCCCGCTTGCGCTCAATGATTCTCCCCACTCTTTCCCCCACAGCCTCTATGAGCTTACGCTCCTCCCTGAGGAAGGGCCACTCGTCAGCCTCCGACCGGTCCTCCAAGTAGCATACCTCAACCGCCCCGCAGACCTGGCCGTGTACCTGAACATCTACAGACTGGCACCACTCTGTCTCTTGCCAATTGGTCGTTGTATACTGCTTGCGGTCCAGAGTAATCCGCGCGCAGGCAATGTCGTCATATTGGCAACTGCTGGGCAGGGCATTGACAATTCCTTGCAGTATTTCATCGAGGCTGCCCTCGGAGAGAGATTCCCTGATGTGGCTTATTCCATACAAGCAGTTTAGCTCTTTCACCCGCTCTTGGAGCTGCTCCTCGGCTCGCTTACGCTTGGTGATGTCGCGATCTATGCCCCGATAACCCAGCAGATTCCCTGAGTCGTCAAAAACGGGCACGCCGCTCGTCTCGAGCACCACATGTCGCCCATCCTTGTGGACGTTGATGTTCTCCAGACCCGCAAAGGCCTCGCGGGACTTAACCACATCTGCGAACAATTCGGCTACTCGTTCTGCCTCGGCCGGGGGCATAAGATCAAATGGCGTCTTGCCAATGACCTCCTCCGGCTCGTAGCCCAACAGGTCTTTGACTTTGGGGCTGGCATATGTGTAGACTGCGTCCTCATCTACTTCCCAAATCCAGTCGCTTGTGCTTTCGGCTAAAGTCCGGAACTGTTCTTCGCTCTCGCGCAGCACCTCTTGTGCCTGCTTGCGCTCGACCATTGTACCTATCAACCTGGCCGAAGTTAGCAAACGAGTCTTGGCAGTATCAATGATGAAAGGCGGACGGGACTCGTATGCTTCGGCCTGTTCAATAAGTTCTTCCACGCTGAGACCATATCTCTCTGCAATTTCCTGTAGTTTCCGGCGGTCTCGAGGAGGATCACCGTATCCAAAGTTGATGGACCCTACGATTTCTCCGCCCGCCCAAATCGGAATAGCGTAGAGACGGAGGCCGCCCCGACATTCAATGTCAACCGGCCGGCCCGTTTCGATAGAAACCTTTGAGGCTTCCGTCCAGCACGACTCGTGGCAGTGCCACTTGCCAGTTTCCATTGCTTCTCTATTATCGTCCGTACCGCACAGGTTGCGTGAGGCTTGGTCAAGGAACTGACACCAGCCTGAGGCAAAAATGCCTAGAGCATAATCCCCATTCTTCTCGTACACCGCCGCCGAGGTATCGAGCAAATCAAGGTAGTCGCTTACAATGTCAATGAGAGCATCTTCTCCGACCGCGTCGACCAGCACACGGCTAGTGTTGATTTCGGCTAGGTTGCCATAGGGCTGCTCATAAGGTTTCTTTGGTTCCTTCGGGCGAGATTGACGGTCAGAGCTTTTGGTCAGCAGCCACTCAATCCGTCGTAGGGCCTCCTCGGCCCGCTTCAGCTCGGTCATGTCACGGAACAGACCCACTATAAGGCGCTTACCGCCTACGGTAAGAGTTGAGGTGCTGATGCTCACCGGAACGATGGTCCCATCCTTCCTGACCACCTGGGCGTCAAAGTCGGCAGCCTGCCCCTTCTCAATATGTGCGGCAAACATCGCCCGGTATTCCTCGGCCTTGTCCGGAGGGTGGAGTTCCGACTGGTGCATGCCTACGATTTCATCAAGGCACCTGCCCAGCAGCACCTCGGCCTGCCGGTTGGCCTCCATAATCACTCCTGTCTCCATGTCTGCCACAAATGCCGCATCATTGAGTTCGTTGAACAAATGGCGGTAGCGGTTCTCGCTCGCCCGCGCCGCTGCTTCCGCATCGCTGGACTCTCGCCCTGGCTCAACTGATCCCGTCATTTTCTGTCCGCCCCCTCTCTGGGCTCTCGATCATCATTGCTGCCGGTCTCGGCATGCGCTATGGGCATTATCTGGGATTACCCAGATCAAGTTCGGTAATCCTGTTATTGGCTGACTGAGCAGCTACTCGGTTTGGTAGTTCGTCATTTGAGCGCCAATGCCCTTCTTCTTTGGCAGCAATAGCCAATGAACTGGGGTTTCTCATTCAGTTTGTTATCCGTTGTAACATTTATTGATCGATGCAAGAATCCTCCCACGCGCACAGCGTTATTAGCCAAAATCCGGCATTTGCAGAATTCCGACGGGTCCCGAGCTTCGGATTGAGTGATCCTCGGTATTGTTTCTCCCAAGCCGAGACATAATAGTCCTTAACCACCGGCTTTGCGTAGCTATGACGGTGTCATACTTCATACTCCAATTGAAGAGCTACAGTATTATAGGGCTGAGGGGCAGACGGTTTTCGGTACCCAGTATTGGGGAGATCGGGGCATGAATTGGGAACCCAGTGCCCAATGGTGGGGGCGCTTAGAGGCTACTCTGGAGCGTGCCCAACAAGCCGGCATCTTGGAGAATGAGTTGTGGCTGTATGGATACGATGAGGCGGGGAAGGAGCGGCGCCCGGAGATGATT
>JALGTV010000100.1 GCA_029821215.1 Candidatus Zipacnadia bacterium
CTGACAACTGAACCCTGTTCGTTTTCCCGGTGACATTAGCGGAGGGGAAACACCCGGACCCATTCCGAACCCGGCAGTTAAGCCCTCCAGCGCCGATGGTACTGCACGGGCGACTGTGTGGGAGAGTAGGTCATCGCCGGGAATTTGTCTTTTAGTGGGGCTGCTGGTCAGAACACCGGCGGCCCTCTTGCGTGTGGGGCTGGATGCCCCCAAAACACAACATGGGAACATATCAGGGTAGGGGAGGAATGTGCAAGGAGATTAAAGAAGCAATTATATTTAACTGCATTACTTGGGCTGGTGGTGAGAATTTGTTGGTAAGGCGAAACAATCAGGTCAGCGGGATGGGCCGTAGTGGTACCTGGCGACCACCACAGTGGCCCTGGCGCCGTCCCGACCATCTGATCTCATCGGGAGGAGGCAGGTATAGTGGAAGGCGAGAGACTGGAAGGTTACAAGGAGTTGGCTACCCGAATCCGCGCTCATTGTCTCCGCATGACCCATCGCGGCCAGAGTGGCCATTTGGGCAGTATGCTGTCCATGGCTGACCTGCTGGCCGTCCGCGACACGAGTATTCTCCGGGTTGATCCGCAGAACCCTGAGTGGCCCCAGCAGGAGCGGTTCGTTCTCAGCAAGGGGCATGGGGAGGCCGCCGTCTACGCGGTGCTGGCCGAGGAGAGCTTTTTCTCCAAGGAATGGTTAAATACTTACTACCTGGACGATGGCAAGCTATCCGGGCATATCAGTCATCACGTGCCCGGGGCTGAGTTCTCCACCGGATCGCTATGACATGGCCTGCCCATAGCGGTAGACATGGTGCTGGTGGTCCGCAGTGACGGCAAACAGCACCGGGCACTGAATACTCAAGAGCGCAACTACTAGCAAGTCTACACAGACGAAATCTTCAACCGGCTGGGACTGACTGCTGACGCCCCGTCTCCGGCGGCGCTGGTGATACCGATAGCTATCGGCGGGCGCACCGCCGGGGGCGAGGGAGATACCCAAATAATCCAAAAGGAGAAGACTATCATGATTGACATCCCCACGCACTTAGGCGCGGGCATGCATCGCCGAGACAGCGAGCATGGCGAGTTATCCGTCTCAAAGCGTATCGAAGTAACAGTCGGGCCGAAAAGGGCCGACTTTGTGGGCAATGACCATCTTGCCTTGCAGGGAGCCGTGGACTATGTAACCCGCCTCGGTGGGGGAACGGTACGTATTCTCGCCGGTAACTACGAAATGGGTAATTCCCTATTCCTGCGCGATGGTCTCCACCTTATTGGTGTCGGTGATGATACGGTGTTGCGCAAGTGTCCCTCGGCGGCCACTCGTCTGGTGGAGGATACCGACTGGTGCTACAATGAGGTCTTCGTCAAGGATCCGTCTGTTTTTCGAGTGGGCGGAGGAGTGCTGCTGCGTGGAACGTGTCCTCAGTACGGAAAGCCACTGTTCGTCAAGCGGACGGTCGTTGCCATTGAGGGTAATGTCATCTATCTGGACAAGGAACCACGGGAGAATTTCTGGCTCGAAACCAAACCCGAGGCTGCTACATTGTTTCCGGTAATTACCGGTAATTACGTTAATGATGTTACCATTGAGAACCTGGCGATTGACGGCAACCGCGCCGAAAATGAGAACCTTAACGGTAATTACGGCGGGGGCATCTTCATCCAGGACTGCGATCGCATCGTCATCCGCAACGTCACCGCCCGGGATTACAACGGCGACGGCATAAGCTGGCAGGTATGCGATGACGTGACAGTTGATAATTGCCGGATGGTCAATAACAGTGACCTTGGTCTGCACGCCGGTAGCTGCAGCCAGCGCTCAATAATGACCAACAACACCATCATTGGAGGCAAAATTGGGTTGTTCTTTTGCTGGCACGTACAACATGCCGTCGCCGAGAACAACATCATCGAGGATGCCAGTGAATCCGGCATCTCCATTGGCCACCGCGACACCGATAACCTTGTGCGGAACAACCAGATCCGCCGTAGTGGCACTAATGGTATCCTTTTCCGAGACGAGAACAACCCAGCCCGGGACCCTCATCGTAATACCTTTGAAGGTAACCTCATTGCTGATAGCGGCAAGAAGGGGGACTGCATAGCCATCGAAATGCGCGGCACCGCCGAGGACGTCATTCTGCGCAACAACCGCATCGTTGATACCCGTCGCCGGCACAAGAGCCGTGAGCGCATCGGCCTGCGCATTAGTCCACATATCAAGAACCTACGCCTGGATAATAACACCTTTGAGGGGATGGAGCACGATATAGTTGACCAGCGGTCCTGACCAGCGTGGCAATCTCATCCAGCACCGACGTCGCGGGGGATCCGGGCACACGGCGGTACCCATTGTCGTTGAGCAGCGGACGGTGGGCTACGCCGACTCTGCCCATAGCCTGCCGCCTGAGCTTGCCCAGACTCAGTGCATTGTCTGATGAGTTTTCCTGGCTGTTGCCGGCATCCTATGGGCCTTGCAAGCGTAGTGTTGTGCAGGCTACATCTATCATCAAGATGTGACTGTGGTCCCTGGGCGGCGCCCGGGTCTGGTAATCGTCTAAGCCCGATAGTTGTTTGGTTTCTCAGTAGAAGGTTCCCATCTCCCAGCGGTGCTGACGGTGGAGGGCACAACCAGTGGCAGTGGGTCTTTGAGATGCCGCAGGCCAGTTACCACCTCATAGCTACCAGCCGGGGCAGCAAGACAATTGCGCAGGTGCGGGGCGAAGCCGAGCCGGAGGTGTGGATCAGGTGACTGCTTCGGCGCACCACTGAAGGCGCCAACCAAACAGCGCCAGCTGTGTCTGGCTCACCAGTTGCGGAATCTGCAATATGGCATCGATGCCCAGCGCTGCGGTTTTCGGTCGGCGGGGGGCGCGCAGGCTTTGGCCACCATCGCCACCGTGCTGCAGATCGCCCCAAAGCAGGGACGCGATATCCTCCCCACCCTCACCTCAACCCTGGCGCCCTCCCCCAAGCTGTCCCCTCGCACTCTCACTGAAACCACTTGAGCTCATAAGGTAAGTAGTTACGAATAGTTCAATTGCCGAGCAACAGTGCGTGGGGAGGGATTGGTGTGCCGGTCGCAGAATGTTACAGCCAGCCAGGACTTAGGTAACAAATCTGAAGCCACAGCCCCCCATAGCTCACGGGGGGCGTATTAGAGTTGTGGAGTGTACCTATGGGCGAACAACAGGTTGGAGTTGACTCTGCCCCAGTCTCCCCTGAATTCCCTCAGCGCGCCGGATTTACTCGGCGGGCGTTACTCGTCGGCGCGGTGCTCGTCCCGCTCAACGTTTACTGGGTCGTGCAGATGGAGAGAATCCTCTATTTGGGTTGGCCCACAGGGATTTCGCTATTCTTCAATGCCGTCTTCACTCTCCTCCTGTTGCAAGTTCTCAATTTGGCCCTGCGCCGCTTGCGTCCCGCAATTGCCTTCTCACAAGGTGAGCTGTTGCTCATTTACTCGATGGTCTGCGTGGGCTCGGCCATCGCCGGAATTAGCTTTATGCAAAATCTGATGCCCCTATTCACTTACTCGTTCCGGATGGCCAGCCCGGAGAACAAGTGGGATGAGATACTCAACCCCTATATGCCTGAGTGGCTAACAGTGCAACAGCCCACGGTGATAAGAGGCTTTTACGAGGGTGGGATGTCATTCTACCAACTCCATATTGTAGGTGCTTGGCTGGGACCAGTAGCAATGTGGACCGTCTTCATCGTGGCGCTGTTGCTGATGATGCTCTGTATCAACGTGCTGCTCCACCAGCGGTGGCTGACCAACGAGCACCTGGCCTGCCCCCTGATTAGCCTGCCCATTCAAATCTCTGACCACCGGGGGAGACTGTTTGGTCAGAAGCTATTCTGGCTGGGCTTTGGCCCGGTTGCTGCGCTGGTGACTTGGAATAGTTTTGCCGCTCTCTATCCGATCCTGCCCAAAGTTTCGCTAAGCCCGGCCGACCTCGCTGAATCGTTGCGCAGCCGACCGTGGAGCGCCATAGACTGGATGCCGGTGACCTTTGATCCGACCTTTATTGGCATAGGCTATTTGATGCCCACCGATTTCCTGTTCTCTTCCTGGTTCTTCTACCTTTTCTGGAAGGCCCAGTTCGTCCTCAGCGATGCCCTGGGGCTCTTTGGCGGCAACGTATATGGTGAACAGGGCGGCACCGATTTCCCTCATGCCCGTCTACAATGCGCGGGAGCCTACATCCTCTTTGCCATTTACTCGACATGGCTGGCGCGCAGATATCTGGCCCAAGTCTACCACGTCATAGTCGGAGTGCCAACGAAATTGCGGGATGACCAGGAGCCCCTTTCGTACCGATTGGCAGCCCTGGGCATCATCGGGGGCCTGACCGGGCTTATTGGGTTCAGCATGGCCATGGGGATGAGATTCTGGGTGAGCACGGCCTTTTTTCTCATTTACTGTATATTAGCCATCGGCATCACGCGGATGCGCGCCCAATTTGGCGCCCCGGTTCACGATCTACACTTTACCGGGCCCGAGGTGATTCTCACCAGCCTATTCGGCACCCAATCGTTCCCCAAGCAAGACCTCATTGGCCTAGCCTTTCACTATTGGTACAACCGGGCCTACACAAGTCATCCTATGCCCCACCAAATGGAAGCTATGAAGATGCAAGATCACGTGGCCGGGACCAGCAAAGGGGTGGTGGTGGCGCTAATGCTGGCGGCCCTCATCGGAACGGTGGCTTGTTTTGGGTCCTTTTTGCACATCGATTACGACATAGGGGCCGAAGCGCACGGCTACAACGTGAATACCTTCCCCATACTGCAGGGGTGGCTTAGGGCCCCCCAGGGGCCCGAATGGGCGACCATGCCCGCCATGGGAGTGGGATTAGGCTTCGCCTTCTTCCTGCAAACCATGCGGATGCGCTATGTCAATTGGCCCTTTCATCCCCTCGGCTATGCGGTCTCGGGTAGCGTCGTGATGAATATAGTCTGGATGCCCCTTCTTATAGCCTGGGCACTGAAAAGTCTTATTACCAAATTTGGAGGGCATCGACTTTACCAGAAGTTTGTCCCCATCTTTTTAGGGGCGATCATGGGCGACTTCGTCGTCCTCAGCATTCGAACCATTGTCGGCATCACCCTGCACCTCCCCGCGTGGTCATTTTAGCAAACACAACCCGAGATTAGAAGGCTTCTGAAGAAGATTCCGCCCGAATTGAACAAGTATGACACCTCTGGGGCGATAGCAGACACAATCCCGCCTGGGTAGTGTGGTCTCCGTTCTCGAAGACAATGAAGATCTGCCCGACACTGGGCCTCTGGATGTCAGTCCAATACGGATGAAATTGGCCAAAGACTGTCCTCGGGCTGTGCCCAGTGCCCTAATATTGGCGGCCGGCTTCTTCAGAGGGAGGAAGCAGATAACCGGTGGCGAAGTTTCGTGGTAAGAGATAGCAGATACACAAATGGGCCTGATGCTAAGATATTGGTTGCTGAACTGCCCAGTGATCTATGGGGCAGAGTTGGGAAAGGAATGTAGTAGGTTATGAAGTACTTTGAT
>JALGTV010000101.1 GCA_029821215.1 Candidatus Zipacnadia bacterium
GCGGCGAACCGGCGGCGCTTGCGGTCAGAGATTTGCCGAAGGATGTGGTTGCGCTTCTTCTTTACATCACCAGGAAGCTGATTAGGCATATCCGCCGCGGGAGTACCCGGTCGCAGAGAATATGTAAAGACATGCAGATAGGTAAAGGGCAAATCCTCAATGAAAGCCTGGGTCTGGGCAAATTCCTCATCGGTCTCGGCGGGGAACCCCACTATGACATCAGCCCCGATACTGGCGGCTGGCTGGGCAGATTTGATCTTGTTGACCAGCTCAGCCACCGAGTCGGTGGTATAGGGGCGGTTCATCCGCGCCAAGACACTGTCACAGCCGCTTTGGACAGAAATGTGTAGATGCCGACACAGTTTCCCGCCCGCCGGCCAATCTGTTTTCCCCTGGAGTGACTGGCCACCGGCGGCTATCATTTCAATAATCTCATCAGTTATCTCCGTAGGATCCAGGGAGGACAGGCGCACTCGCTGGATCGAGTCCCGAGCAGTTAGTCGGCGGAGCAATGTCGCCAGATCTATTGACTCGTCCAAGTCGCTGCCGTACTGCCCCAGATGAGTGCCTACTAATACCAGTTCAGGGTGACCCGCCTGAGCGAGCAGCTCGGCTTGCTCGCAGACCTGTGCCGGTGGCACACTGCGACCAGGGCCGCGGGCCTGGGTCACAATACAATAGGCACACTGGCGGTTACAGCCCTCCTGGACTTTGATGAAAGCGCGCGTATGACCGGCAAGCTTGGTAATCATAGGCCCGGTGCCGCCATAACCGTTATCGGGGCCGGGCACCTGCCCCGATGAGCAACCCGATATTACTATCTGGGCAATCCGAGCTTTGGCCGCGTTGCCTGCTATTATATCTATGGCTTCAATCTGTTGCAGACGCTCAGCGGCCATCTCAGCGTAGCAGCCGGTAACTATCAGCAGTGCCTCGGGGTGGCGGCGTATGATATACACATCTGCTGGCGAGTTGAAAGGCACAATTCGGTAGCCGCACTGCTGCAGTTGACAGCGCATCTGCTCGCTCTCAAACTGGTTCAGCTTGCAGCCCAGGGTTTTGATCGCCGCGGTCTTGGTCATTTACGGGGCCTGGCGGAGGGAGATCGTTGAGTAGCATGCGGCAGGGGCTTAGTTGTTAACATAGGTCAGGCCCAGGTATTGGTGGCGCTGGGAGGTGCCCTTGAAGTTATTGCGGTGAAGGCGGTAGGTGAGGCTCAGCTTTTTTCCTAGCGAGTAGTCCAGGCTGGTGTCAAAGGTGTAGCGCAGCCGTTTGCGGCGCAGGCGAAACTCACCCAACATCCCATAGCTAGTTTCGGGGTTGACGGTCAGACCCAGCCGGCCCCACTGGCGCTGGTACTGAAACAGGGCGCCGATGTCGCCGGCCCAACTCTCGGCACTGCGCACATCTTTGCTGGCCCCGGCCGTCAGTTCAAGGAAACCACGGGGGAACTCCTTGCGCATGCCGCCGGCTACTAAGGTTAGTACAGTATCACAGTCATGATCGCCCTCAGTGGAGATGGTGACGACCGGATTCCATTGCTCGGCAGGCCGATTCTGATAAATGCGGCGCAGCCACGTCTTCAGCCGATCCACCTCCGAACCGCCGTTTTCTGCTTTGCTGTAGTCTGAATCCACGGTAATAGAAAACAGACGAGTGGGATGGTGCCGAGTCCATAGTCCATCAAAGTTCCAGGAGTAATCCCGCGAGCTGCCCGAGTCGCCCTTACTCTCGGCGATACTAAACCCAATCTCGAACTTGTCCTGGGTCCAGTCGGAGCTCCACGCTGCTGAGCTGGCCACCAGTAAACACAGCACCCCGATGAGTAATTGTCTGCCTATGCGGCTCATCACCACTCCTCTCCGGCGCTGGCACTTGCTGGTCAGGGTCGGCTATGATATAATCCGTATTGGCTGGCTGACCGGCTAAAGACAGTGACCAAGGGCTTAGCCTTGGTCGCCAGTATTGGGCCTGGATTGACTGACTATCCGGCTTTTTGCACTTTGCCGGCCTTCAGGCAGGAAGTGCAGACCGTTATTCGTTTGGGCACACCATTGACGATGGCCCTGACAGTTTGCAAATTAGCCTTGACGCGGCGCTTGGTGTGTCGGTATGAGTCACTGACATTGGAGCCAGTAGTCGTTTTCTTCCCACAAATTTCACATACTTTGGCCATTTCCATACTCTCCTAATAATAGCAATACTGGAGGTTGGGGTGAACTGATTTCTATGCCGAGCTGGCTTCGCTCGGTGCTCACTGCTATTTGCTGCTAAAAGAGCAACACCGCACCACCACAAAGTCCAGAGAGAGAAAGTCTCTCATCTCGCTCGCCGGATATATCTTAACACAGAACCGCCGCCGAAGCAAGTAGTGACTGAAGGTTCAGTGATATGGCTGATGTACATCTGACAACTCAGTATCAGCAACCTATCCCTGCTGCACCCCCTCGCATCGGAGGCACGGCCATGGTGGGGGGCGTCCATCTGTCCACCCGTACCCTGGGGACCGGCTCCAGCCCGCGGCTGTTTGCCACTGGATTTGCTCTGATGTGTCTGGGGGCCATCGCCAGTGTGCTGACCTACCTAATCGCTTGGATAATCGGGCAAATCGCCGGTGTGCCCCTGGTAGGGCTGTACCTGCAAGTGGCTACTCCCGGGGAGATATCTAATTACGCTATGTGGGAGTTGGCGCTGAATCTGCTTACTTTTCTATCGTTCTTAGTAGTGGTGCGCCTCTCGCCCTTGTCGGGCTATCACGCAGCCGAGCACAAAGTGGTTCACGCCATAGAACGCTACGGATACCCCACCTGGGAGACGGCTAAACATATGCCCCGCGCTCACCGCCGCTGCGGCACCACTCTGCTGGCCGGAATTCTTCCGGCCCTGATAATTGCGGTGCCCCTGGCCTCGGTGTCAGTGCCACTGGCCGTACTGGTCGTCCTGCTGGGCTGGACGACTCGCTACCAAGTGGGCGGATTCATCCAACAAGTGTTTACTACCAAGGAGCCTAATGACCGGCAACTACGGGCCGGCCTGGAGGCAGGATGGCTGCTGTTAGAGCGCTGGCGGCGAAATCCCTACCTGCGCCTTCCGCCGTTGCAATCGTTTTGGAACCGGGGTTTTATCCAGATGTTTGCCGGCGTCATAGCCGGAATGTACTTCTTTGGCTGGATCTATCAGCATCTGCATATCTGGCTGGATTGGAGTCAGTATCTGCCCTATTAATCAGATGATACAGGAGCAATTACAACAGCTAATAACTAAAGCACTTGACAAAGTGCTGCCCGCTACTGACCAAAGTGGCCTAACCGACCTTTCCATTGACATAGAAACGCCTAATAATCCCGAGCACGGCGACTTCTCCAGCAATGTCGCCCTGGTCCTGGGGGGGCTCCTCGACCAGCCTCCCCGCCAACTGGCTGAGACAATAGCGGACAATATCCCAGACACCCTGCTCATCAAGCGAGTGGAAGTCGCCGGGCCCGGGTTCATCAATTTCTATATGTCCCCCATTTGGCTGCAAGAAGTGCTTGAGCAGTGCTTGACTGCGCGGGAGCAGTATGGTTGCAGCGACTACGGCGCTGGCCAGAAGGTGCAGGTGGAATTTGTCAGCGCTAATCCAGTGGGGCCGATCCACATCGGCAATGCTCGGGGGGGGCCGTTCGGGGATGCTCTGGCCAACCTGCTGGCAGCCACCGGCTATGATGTCCAGCGAGAATACTACGTCAATGACGGTCCGGAAAACACCCAGCTCAAACTCTTTGGCGCTTCCGTCCAGGCCCGCTACCTCCAGGAGTTAGACATCCCCGCAGAACTACCCGAAGACGGCTACCAGGCCGACTATGTCGTGGAGCTGGCCCGCCAACTGGTCCAGCAGGACGGCGACGCCCACACCGATGTGCCTACCGATGACTCCGGGGCCCTGTATTTCTTTAGCCTGGTCAAGGAATGGATGGTGCAGCGGCTGCATGAGGACTGTGCAGCGATGGGTATCCAGTTTGACCGCTGGTTCCGGGAGACAGAGTTGTATGAGCAGGACGCTGTCCGCCAGGAAGTGGACAAACTGCTCCAGTCAGGGGCGGCTTACCAAAAAGATGGTGCAGTGTGGCTGGGGGCCACTGAATTCGGCGATGACGAGGACCGGGTGCTGGTGCGCCGCACCGGCTCACCCACTTACATAGCTTCAGATTTGGCCTACGCGGTAGACAAGTTTGTCAAGCGAGGTTTTGATAAGGTCATCTACGTATGGGGGCCGGACCACGCCGGCTATGTGGCCCGGCTGCAAGCGGCCCTGGCAGCGATAGGGGTGCAGCCGGGGCAAGCGGAGTTCATCATCTACCAGACGGTGCGCTTCCTGGAAGGCGGCCAGCCGCTGGCCCTGTCCAAGAGGCGCGGCAATATCATCACCATCCAGCAAATCATTGATGACATTGGCCGCGACGCTACCCGGTTTTTCTTCCTGATGCGCAGTGTAGACGCTCACCTGGACTTTGACCTGGACCTGGCTCGCCAGCACGGTGAGGAGAATCCCGTCTACTACGTCCAGTACGCCCACGCCCGCATTTGTAGTATCCACCATGAGGCCACCCAGCGGGGTTTTGAGATACTGCCTCTGGACGAAGTAGACCTATCCTTGCTCACTCATCCCGACGAATTGACGTTGCTGCGCAAAATAGCTGATTATCCCCAGCTCATCCAGCGGGCGGCCCTGGACCGGGCTCCCCATCGTCTCCCCCACTTCGCCTATGAGCTGGCCCAGAGCTTCCATCAGTTCTACACCACCTGCCGAGTGTTGGACGCCGACCAGCCCGCCCTCAGCCAAGCCCGCTTAAAACTGGTTCAGGGCACCCAGATTGTGCTGCAAAATCTGCTGGGCCTGCTGGGTCTGCTGGGCCTGCTGGGTATAACCGCACCGAAGGAAATGTAGTGGCTGATAATTGTCGGCTCCTGGTCATATAATATTGTTCGTCTGCGAATGGAAGAGCGAATATGAACTACGAGACTCGAGAACTCCGACAGCAGGCTCAACTGGAGGAGTACCGCGCTTTGCGGGATGAGATAACTCTGCGCACGAACGAACGTAATCAGACCTACCTGACAGCAGCGGTTATGACCGGGGCGCTGTTAGGTTATGGTATGGGGGCTGAAGTTCCGCCGGTTTTCTTGGCGCCAGTCATCATATTGGTGGTGTTGTGGGGTAGGCACCTACGCTGGCTACGAATGATCTTCAGTCTGGGTGCATACATTCAGGTCTACCTGGAGGAAGAGGTAGAAGGTCTGCAGTGGGAAACAAGCGCCACGGGCCCGGTCCAGAGCCGCCGGTCAGGACTGGATTGGGACGCCCTACGGAGTACGTTTACCTGTCCCTATTTGCCTCTGGTGGGCGCCAGCCTGGTATTGAGTGGATACTATTGGGCAATAACCGAGAATTGGCAACGGTCATTCTCAACCTGGCTGGTAGTAGTGCTCCCGGTTGGCGTCCTGGTCATAGCGTGGCTGCTATGGGCCACATACAAGCTGGAAGCCAACGGCAAGCAACACTTCGTACACCATTGGCAACAACAAAAAGATGCCGGTAAGCACAGCCCTTGTGGCTCCACGACGTAATGGGATGCTTGCTGAAACGGGAACGCCTTTCCTACAACCAGGCTGCAATGACTGGGACACCCAGTTTGGACCACTTCTGCTGGGCCTGCTGGGCATAACTGCACCGGAGCAGATGTAGAAGGTGGGGACCAATTCATCTCAAGAGGAGAATAGGTATGAGTTTTCAGCGGCTCACACTCATTGATGATCCCCTATTGTTCCTGGTCCTGGCGGCCTGCAGTCTATCGGGCTGCGCGGGTCAGGATGTGACCATCGGCCAGGGGGAGGCCGACCTGGTTTTCACCAACCGCGGCGATACTTCGGTGCCCATCACCGTGCGGTGGGCGGGAGCAGATCAGAAGGTCATCACCGAGCGCTTCACCGTGTACGTATTAGGCAAAGTGACGCTCAAGCTGCCCGACAGATTGAGTTATGACATTGAACTGCGACCCGATTGCCCCGATACCAGCCAGGCATCCGCCGCCGACGGTGCCCTGGTCCAGGATGAAGTAATTGATGCTCGCCATCGGTGAGCTGGGATCTCGGGGCAAAGCTGCGGCGGGCAAGCGCCGCGCTTGAGCCTCCTCCGCCATAGTAGCCTATGGCTACGGCGGCCGGGCCGGCCCCTCCAAACGCCAACAATCATCGTAACCGCGCAGCACAGTGCGAGGTTGGAGAACCTCGCCTACGCGCCTGTTGGTGGCACCGGCATCCCGTTCATACTGAGCTTGTCGAAGTGCCTGTGGTCGGTAGGACAGGCGTCCCGCCTGTCCGTAAATCCAACGGGCGAGACGCCCGTCGTACCGGTATTCACCGGCTGGAAGCCGGGGCCACGGCAAATAACCCCAGGGCGGCAACTATCAGCCCCACCGAGATTACCACCGGCACCCAGACTGGCGCGTACCAGGGCTCAGGTATGAGGAAAAGGCAGTCCATAGTAGTCCACTGGGCCGGCCAGTCAATCAGCCCCTTGAGGCTGACATAATAGAAGATGTCCCACAGGCCGAAGGTGAATAAAAAGACGGCCAGCTTCTGGAGGCGGGTGCGGCCAGCCAACAGAGCCAGGGCCACCAGCATAATGATGGTGGCCGCCTCGCGAGTCTGCTCGGTGGAGATGAGCCAGTCAGGCACCTGGGCTATGGCTTGGGGGTCCAGATGTTCGGGCGTGGGAACGATATCCAGAATGCGGCGAATGTAGACCACCACTACCGCCTCCAGATAGCCCATCGCTATCCCAAAGGCAGTTAGCGTCAGCAGCAAATTGTAGTCCAGACGCCGTTGCCGTCGGACGGCCATAACCTCACTTGTCCTCCAGCATTTTCTGCAATATCTGCAGTTGCTCTGCCAGTTTAGCCATATCTCGTTCGGCCTCGGCTAACCTTTCCCGCTCCTTGGCTACCACTTTCGCCGGTGCCTTATTCAAGAAATCTTCGTTTTCCAATTTCTTCTGGCTGCGCTGGCGCAGGCTCTCCAACTCAGCGACTTCCTGCTGAAGGCGCTGGATTTCCTGCTCGGGGTCAATTGTCTCCGCCAGATGCAAATAGACTTCAATACCCTCGGCCACCTGGGTGAGCACATCAGCCGGTGGTTGGGCCGGCGCGGTACGAATATCCAACGATTCCACTGAGGCCAAACTACAGATGCACTCCCGCTGGCTGTCCAGGGCTTGGGCATCTGCTTGTCGCGGGGCAGTCATAGTTACAGTCACCTTCTGGCCGGGCGGAATCCTCAGGTCGGCCCGCAGTGACCGCACCGCTACAATCGCCGCCTGCACTCGGCTCATATCATCCTCGGCCTGGTCGTCAAACCAGCGCTCATCAGCCTGGGGATATGACTGAGGCACGATGCTACCCATCTCCGGAGATAGCCGCTGCCAGATTTCTTCGGTAATGAAAGGCATAAACGGGTGGAGGGCACGGAGAATATCGCTCAGCAGACTACGCAGGATGTTCTGCGCCGTGGCCTTGCGCTCCGGGTTTTTCTCCTGGTATAGATCCAGCTTGGCGATTTCCAGGTACCAGTCGCAAACTTCTCCCCATACATACTCGTACAACAGGTCAGCCGCGGGAGCCAGATTGTAGTTAGAGAGTTGGCGGTCCAGCTCAGCCAGCGTGCGGTTATGCCGTGCGAGAATCCACCTATCGGCCAGCGATAGCTCGGCAGCCTCCAGGTCAACCTCGGGGGCATCGGCGATGTTCATCAGTATCAGCCGCGCGGCATTCCACAGCTTGTTGCAGAAGTTGCGGGCCCCGACCATGCGATCAGGGGTATAAGTCAGGTCCTGACCGTGAGTGATAAGCTGGATAAGCCCAAAGCGCAGCGCGTCAGTTCCATACTCATCTATCAACTCCAGGGGATCAACGGCATTGCCCAGGCTCTTGCTCATCTTGCGCCCTTGCTCATCGCGGACCAGGCCGTGGATGAAGACCTCGCTGAACGGCTGCTGGCCGCCCAGGTGCATCCCCATCATTATCATCCGAGCCACCCAGAAGTAGATGATGTCATAGCCGGTAACTAATACTGAGGTGGGATAGAAATAGTCAAGTTCAGCAGTTTCGTCGGGCCAGCCCATAGTAGAAAGTGGCCACAGGGCTGAACTGAACCAGGTATCCAGCACATCGGGATCCTGATGGATATTGGAACTGTGGCAATGAGCGCATTGGGTCGGGTCTTGCCGTTGGCAGGTCATCTGGCCACAGTCCTCACAGTACCAGACTGGAATCGGATGCCCCCACCAAAGCTGACGGGATATGCACCAGTCCTGGATATTCTCTAACCAGTCCCGATACACTTTAGCCCAGCGCTCAGGCACAAATCGGACCAGACCCTCGTCTACCGCCATTAGGCCTTCTTGGGCCAGAGATTCCATCTTCACGAACCACTGTGTGGAAACCAGAGGCTCCACTATGGTGTCGCAGCGTTGGCAATGGCCGGGCGTATGGACATAGTCTTCGGTTTTCTCCAACAGGCCCTGAGCTTGCAGATCAGCTATTACCTGCTGCCGACACTCATAACGGTCCTGACCTGCATACTCTCCGGCCTCTGCAGTCATATTGCCCTCGCGGTCAATAACAACCACCGATGGCAGGTCATGGCGCTGGGCAATTTCCAGGTCATTGGGGTCATGGGCGGGAGTGACTTTCAAAGCCCCAGTGCCGAACTCCGGATCAATATAGTCATCAGCGATGACGGGAATCTCCCGCTCCATCAACGGCAGAATCACTGTCTGGCCTATCATATCCTGATAGCGCTCATCATCCGGATGGACAGCCACCGCCGTGTCGCCCAGCATCGTCTCGGGCCGGGTGGTAGCCACCACCAGCCCCGGCCCGCCGTCGGCAGCCGGGTAACGGATATACCACAGATGCCCCTGGTGCTGGCGGTGGTCAACTTCCAAATCCGACAGACTGGTGCTGCACCGGGGGCACCAGTTAATCATCCGCGCGCCGCGGTATATCAGGCCCTCTTCATACAGCCGCACGAAAGCCTCTCGCACAGCGCGAGATAGGCCCTCGTCCAGGGTAAAACGCTCGCGCCGCCAGTCCACTGAGACCCCCAGGCGCTGAAGCTGGCTGGTAATCTGGTGGTGGTGTTCATCTTTGACCTGCCAGATGCGCTGGACAAACTTCTCGCGGCCCAACTCATGGCGGGATAGGCCCTCCTCAGCTATCATTGCCTCCACAACATTCTGGGTGGCAATGCCGGCGTGATCGGTGCCCGGCAGCCACAGGGCTTCAAAGCCGCGCATCCGGTGCCAGCGAATCAGCAGGTCCTGAATAGTCTCGTCCAGGGCGTGGCCCATGTGCAGGACACCGGTGACATTGGGCGGAGGAATAACAATGCAATACGGCTCCTTCTCTGCACTAACCTCGGCATCAAAGACGCCCTGCTCCAACCAATACTGGTACCACTTACCCTCAACCTGATGGGCATCGTAGGGTTTGTCCATGTCGGCTAACTGCGGCATATTCATACCTCTTCTCGTTGGGCAAAATAACAAAACCTCTCGACCCGATTGGGACGAGAGGTGCAAGTTTGCTGCTCCCGCGGTGCCACCCAAGTTCTGCCGGCTGACCGACAGCACTCTAACGCGCTAACGGGCGCATCCCGGTGCTACCTACTGGCTTCAGCAGCACAGCTCACGGGCGACGTTCTGCGGACAGTGGCGCCGGTACTTTCACCTTACCACCGGCTCGCTGGAGCCGCTGCTTCCCGCATACTCCTCCCCGTCATAGCTTGTATTATGTGGATTTGTGCAGATTATACCCCAAGTGCCTTGTGTGTGTCAACAGCGGGTAGCCCTACCTACGCGGCGAGCGAACCGCAGCAGCTATGCCGTCTTTTGCTGACGGTCGGGCGCTTGCTTGTCAGCATGAATCAGGCGAGGACGTTCACCCTTCTCAACAGTATCGGCGGTAATCTCACAGCGAACTACATCACTCATAGAGGGGATATCAAACATCACATCCAGCATAATTTCCTCAATGATGCTGCGCAGACCGCGGGCTCCAGTATCCCGCTCTATAGCTTTGCGAGCAATAGCTTCCAGGGCGTCGTCAGTTACTACCAACTCCACATCGTCCAGCAGCCGCAAAGTCTTCTGATACTGCTTCACCACGGCATTCTTCGGCTCAACCAGTATGCGCTGGAGAGCTTCAATGTCCAGGTGTTGGAGGGACGTTATAGTGGGCAGTCGCCCGACAAATTCTGGTATCATGCCAAATTTGATCAGATCCTCGGGCTGAACCTGGGATAGCAGTTCGTCATCACTTATATCTATTACGCCAGAGGCAACTGCCCCAAAGCCGATGGCCCGCTTGCGAGAGCGCGCGCGGATTATGTCCACCAAGCCATTGAAAATACCGCCGCAAATGAACAGGATATTGGTGGTGTCAATCTGAATGAACTCCTGCTGGGGATGCTTGCGCCCTCCCTGGGGAGGGACATTGGCCACGGTTCCCTCTATAATTTTCAGCAGGGCCTGCTGGACGCCTTCGCCCGAGACATCTCGGGTGATGGAAGGGCTCTCTTCCTTGCGGGCGATCTTATCAATCTCGTCAATGTAAACAATGCCATGCTCGGCCCGTTCAACATCGCCATCGGCGGCAATCAGCAGTTGCAGGAGAATGTTCTCCACATCTTCGCCCACATAGCCGGCCTCGGTCAATGAGGTGGCATCAGATATGCTGAAGGGCACATCCAGCAGGCGAGCGAGGGTCTGAGCCAGCAGGGTCTTGCCACAACCGGTGGGGCCGACGAGCAGACAGTTGGTCTTAGCCAATTCTACCTCGTCGTCTTGCACTCCCACATAGACCCGCTTGTAGTGATTATAGACAGCCACCGACAGCACCCGCTTGGCCCGATCCTGGGCGATCACATACTGGTTGAGATATTCGTAAATCTCCTCGGGAGTGGGCACGACCTGGCGCTCGTGCCCGGGTTGTTGCTGACGCCGCGTGCGCAGAATCTCGTTACACAGCTCCACACACTGAGCGCAGATGTACACTCCGGGGCCGGCGATGAGCTCCTTGACCTGGGTGGGTTTTTCCCGCCCACAAAAGCTGCACCTCAGCCGGCGTCCGTCGTCACTGGTTTTCCGTCGTCACTGGTTTTGCTTCCTTCCATCATTTCAACCTCGGTAAGTTAAGTAATATTGCCATTGTGGCCGGTACTACACTTCAGGCGTCATCACCCATAGTAGCGGCTTCTTCCGGCTGCTTGCGAGCCACAGCATCCACGATGCCGTACTCCTTGGCTTCCTCGGCAGTCATATAGTAGTCTCGTTCGGTATCCCGCTCAACCGTTTCCAGCGGCTTGCCAGTGCAATCGGCCAATATTTGATTGATCCATTGGCGAATTCGCAAAATCTCGTCGGCCTGAATGCGAATATCAGTCGCCTGGCCTTGCAATGCTCCCCAGGGCTGGTGGATCATTACCCG
>JALGTV010000102.1 GCA_029821215.1 Candidatus Zipacnadia bacterium
GGCCACCCACCCGTCGTGGTACCCTAAGACAAAGCTGCTGGCACTTGGAGGTGTGGCTACGGCCAGCAGGGCATCGGGGGCGGCAGTATCGCCAAGCTGGCAGCCGCCCCATACCAGAACCGCAATAGCTATTCCCGCCGCCTTGCTCAAGTCCGATCGCTCTATGATGGACTATCGGCCTCTCGGTCAGGATGGGCAGCCGAGGTCCCCGCCGCATCAGACAAACCCAGCCACCACTTCACTCCCCCTACCACCTCGTGTGTTACCCGGCCCATTGCCTGTTTGTTTCGGGCCAGCCATGACCGCAGGCGCTGGGACAAACTGGGTGAGGCTATTGAAGAAGAGGTTTCGTCTTTCCGAATAATGATGAGCCGTTCGTCAGGCTCCACCGCACCCAGCTCACTACGGGCGAGCAGCTCCCGCCCCTCGGTGGTCTTCAGATATTCGGTACTCTGGGCCAGCGCCTCATTCTCGGCTTGAAGCTGTTGATGCTCATCGCTCAGCCCGAGCAGCTCTATTGCCAACCCTAAGCCGCGAATTACCGGATTTAGTATGCGCCCGTGGGTGGCCAACACCAACACAACTATAGCGATGACTACCATTGCTCTCCCGTTGGGCCGCCATCGCCACACCGAGGAGCCTGAGGAGTGAGCCTGGTCTGAATCTCGCCGCATGACCTGTCTCCCTAACTGCGATGTAAGGTGCAGTAGTTGCTGTGAGCCACCGGCAACCGTCCTTAGCCTACCGCAGATACCCCGGCCTGTCAACCAGCCACCTGTCACCAGATCAAGCCAAATTGTAGAACACATCTCGGCCGTGGTATTCGGCCACTTCGGCCAGCAGCTCCTCAATACGCAGCAGTTGATTGTATTTGGCTACCCGATCAATGCGGGAGGGGGCGCCACTTTTAATCTGCCCAGCATTGGTGGCCACTGCCAGGTCGGCGATGGTCGTGTCATCAGTCTCGCCGCTACGGTGGGAGACTACCGCCGTCATCCCCGCCCGTTGGGCCATCTGAATTGCCTCCAGCGTTTCGGTCAGCGTGCCAATCTGATTGAGCTTAATGAGTATGGAGTTAATGGCCTGTTCTTTGATGGCCCGAGCCAGAATCTCGGTGTTGGTAACGGTCAGGTCATCGCCCATAATTTGCACCCGATCGCCCAACCGGGCTAACAACTGCGGCCAATTCTCCCAATCATTCTCGTCCAGCCCATCCTCAATAGAGATGATGGGATACCGATTGCACAGGTCCTCGTAGTAATCAATCATCTCCGCTGAGGACAACTCACGCCCTTCCCCGGTCAGGACATATTTGCCCTTTTCGGCGTCAAAGAATGAACTGGCCGCCGGATCAAGGGCAATCATGACATCATCGCCCAGCTCATAGCCCGCCAGCCTTACCGCTTCGCCAATACTCTGCAGGGCCTCTTCGTTGGAGTTAAGGTCAGGGGCAAAGCCTCCCTCGTCCCCTACCGCCGTGTTCAAGCCCCGGCCTTGGAGTACTTTCTTCAGGGCGTGGAAGACCTCGGCTCCCATCTGCAACGCCTCAGCAAAGCTGGCCGCCCCCACTGGCATAATCATAAACTCCTGGAGGTCTACATTGTTGTCCGCATGCTGGCCGCCATTGAGGATATTCATCATCGGCACTGGCAGCAACGTGGCGCTGACTCCGCCTATATACTGGTACAGGGGTAGCCCCATTGCTGCCGCTGCCGCCTTGCACACGCTCAGGGACACGCCCAGAATGGCATTAGCGCCCAGCTTGCTCTTCGTGGCCGTGCCATCCAAATCACACATTAGCCGGTCAATCGCCACCTGCTCAGTAGCGTCCCAGCCGACGACCTCCGGCGCTATTTGTTCGTTCACATTGGCTACCGCCTGCAATACCCCCTTGCCGCCGTACCGGTCTGCGTCCCCATCCCGCAACTCCAATGCCTCCCGCTCACCAGTTGAAGCCCCGGAGGGCACTGCCGCCTCCCCCACTACCCCACATGCCAGCTCTACCTCCACTTCTATCGTGGGATTACCCCGAGAGTCCAGGATTTCTCGCGCCCATACTGATTCTATGGTTGTCATTGTTTTCTCCCTCTAATCTGCACAACCGGGCCTCGGCCCGCGTGGTGGCAGTCGTTGGTAACGAGTTAATTCGCACAATAGTACAAGTCGGGCCGAAGACGGCCCTCCTACAGTAGTTAACTCAACAGCACAGGCGGGATACATCCCGTCACCGGGGATTATTTATCTGTGCCTGCGCAGCGGCCAGGCGGGCGATAGGCACCCGCAGCGGCGCACAGCTCACATAGTCTAACCCTATTTCGTGGCAGAACTCCACTGAGGCCGGCTCGCCGCCGTGTTCCCCACAAATGCCGATCTCCAGTTTCGGATTCGTAGCCCGGCCCTTCTCCACGCCCATGCGCATCAATTGTCCCATCCCCTCCTGATCAATAGACTCAAACGGGCTGACATCCAGGATGCGCTGGGTAATGTAAGCTGGGATGAATTTGCCTTCCACATCGTCCCGGCTAAAGCCGAAGGTCATCTGGGTGAGGTCGTTAGTACCGAAGCTAAAGAAGTCGGCCAACTTAGCCACTTCATCGGCCACCAGGCAGGCCCGTGGAATCTCTATCATTGTCCCAATCATATACTCCACTTCCACACCCGCCTTCTGCATCACTTGCTGGGCTACTTCTTCAGTATACTGTCTGGTGATCTCCAACTCGCCCACGATGCCCACCAGCGGGATCATAACCTCCGGAATGGGGTTATATCCTTCTTTCTTCAGTTGGCAGGCAGCCTCAAAAATGGCCTGAACCTGCATCTTATAGACCATCGGGAAGGTAATGCCCAATCGGCAGCCACGATGGCCCAGCATCGGGTTTAGCTCATGCAGGTTGGCCGCAATGTCCTCAATCTCCTCGGGGGTATTGCCGCTTATTTTGGCCGCCGCAGCAATATCCTCGGCATCCTTGGGCAAAAACTCGTGCAGCGGTGGGTCCAGCAACCGGATGATCACGGGCAGATTGTCCATCGCCTTCAGGATCCCGTAGAAGTCCTCCCGCTGATAGGGCAGCAGGGCATTGGCCGCCTCGGTCATAGCCTCCTGGGAATCCGACAGGATCATCTTTTGGAAGTTAAGTAGCCGCTCCTCGCCGAAGAACATATGCTCGGTGCGCGTCAGGCCAATGCCGGTAGCGCCTAACATTCGGGCCAACTCTGAGTCCTCGGGAGTGTCGGCATTGGTGCGCACCTCCAACTGGCGCACCTCGTCGGCCCACGGCATAAACTCGGCGAAATACTGGTATTGCTCCGACTCGTCGGGATCCAACTCCCCCCGCATTACCTGGATAATATCGGAGTCAGTGGTATCTACATCCCCCAACATCACTTCGCCAGTAGTCCCATCAATGGAAACATAATCACCTTCCTTGACCTTATTTCCATTGACTGAGAACACCTTATTGTCGTAGTCCAGTTCAATGGCGCCACAACCTACTACGCATGGTTTACCCATCTGCCGACCGACTACTGCCGCATGTGAAGTCTTACCGCCGAAGACTGTCAGGATGCCCTGTGAAGCCGCCATGCCCCGAATGTCCTCGGGCGAGGTTTCGTGCCGTACCAGTACTACTCGCTTCCCGTTATTAGCCCATTCGGTGGCCTCCTCGGAGGTGAATACCACCTGTCCGGCAGCGGCCCCCGGCGAGGCAGCCACGCCCGTGGCCATCGGTACCGGCTTGGCCTGCGGATCAAACTGGCGGTGCAGCAGTTGGTCTAACTGGGCCGGCTCCACCAGCATTACCGCCTCTTGTTCAGTTATCAGGCCCTCGTTGACCATATCCACGGCTATCTTGATAGCGGCAGCGGCGGTCCGCTTGCCATCTCGGGTCTGGAGCATCCACAACCTGCCTTGCTCAACAGTAAATTCCACGTCTTGCATGTTATGGTAGAACTGCTCCAGTTTCTCACAGATATCCGTAAATTGTTGGTAGATCTCAGGCATTTGCTCTTCCAGCTCAGCGATAGGTACTGGGGTACGGATACCAGCCACCACATCTTCACCCTGAGCATTAACCAGGTAGTCGCCATAGATTTCCTTATCACCGGTGGCCGGATTCCGGGTAAAGGCCACGCCCGTACCACTGCCCTCGCCCAGGTTACCGAATACCATCGTCTGTATGTTCACCGCTGTACCCAGGTCGTGGGGGATGCCATGCAGTTCCCGGTAGGCAATGGCCCGGTCATTATCCCAGGACCGAAACACCGCCTCAATGGCGGCAAACAGTTGCACCACCGGATCGGTGGGGAACTCCTCACCCAAATGCTCCTGGTAGACGGCTTTCTCCATCTCTACAACTTCCTTCAGGCCGGCGACTGAGACTTCCAGGTCCCCGCTGACCCCTTCCTTTTCCTTGACCTTGCTAAAACACTCCTCAAAGTGCTCCCGATCTACGCCCCGGACTACGTCACCAAACATCATTATCAAGCGGCGATACGCGTCCCAAACGAACCGCTCGTCGCTGGTCAGAGCCACCATTCCTTCCGCCACCTCGTCATTCATACCCAGATTCAGCACGGTATCCATCATACCGGGCATGCTGAATTTAGCCCCTGAGCGCACCGACACTAACAAAGGGTTCTGTGGGTCACCGAACTCTTTGCCCACCCATTCCTCCAACTGCCGCAATGCCGCCCGCACTTCTTCCTCTAAGCCCTCGGGCAGTGAGCCCAGCTCCACATACTCATTGCACGTATCACTGGTAATTGTAAAACCCGGCGGCACCGGGATGCCCGCATTGGTCATCAGACACAGATTCGACCCCTTACCCCCCAGCAAGTCCTTCAGCCCCCGGCCCTCAGCCTCTAATTGTTCCCGGAGAGCATCCATATCCTCGTTAAACATATAACATCGCTTCAATTGTGACATTCACAATCCTCCTATGCAATTTTACAACGACTATCTCTTACCAATCTAAATCGGGTTCAATACGCTCCGAGCTGAGTAGCTCAGAATAATCATCACGTTCTTTTGCCGGCACTGGTCGCTCCGGCAGCTTTAAGATGCGGTATCGCCGCACACTCATCCCCAGCCGCACCGTTACCTGCTGCCCCACCTCCACCGGCATACTGGGTTGGGCTACCTGCCCATTAACCTCTACCAATCCTCCCTCACAGGCCCGCTTGGCCTGAGTACGGCGGGGCACGCGGCCCGAGTTGCGCAAGAAAACATCAACCCGCATCGGCTTCGCTACTCTTCACCTGCTCCCACAATTCGTCCATCTGCGCCATACTCATCTCTGCAAGCTCCATACCCTTCTCACCAGCCAACTGCTCTACCGCCCGAACCCGCGCCTCAAAACGATTGTTGGCCATCCGTAGCGCTTCTTCCCCACTGATTCCCAACCGCCGGCCCACATTCACCACCGCCACTAACACATCCCCTAACTCCTCCACCATCCGCTCCCGGTCCTCACCATCTATCGTCTCCCTTAGCTCTTCTATCTCCTCC
>JALGTV010000103.1 GCA_029821215.1 Candidatus Zipacnadia bacterium
AGCCCCTCAGTGGTGGTAGCCTTTATGCTAACCTGGTTAGTGCCGATGTCCAGGATGGAGGCGACTTGCTGGCGCATCTGGTCAATATAAGGTGCCAGGTGCGGCTGCTGGGCGATTATAGGAACGTCCACATTGACGGGCTGATAGCCAGCGTCGTGTATTAGTTCAACGACCTGACCCAGCAACTGTTTGCTGTCAGCGTCTTTGAAGGTGGGGTCAGTATCAGGGAAATGCTGGCCGATGTCACCCAGGCCGGCCGTACCCAGCAGGGCATCGGCCAGCGCGTGCAGCACCACCATCGTTACTCTCCGTCGTTGAGCGCCTGCCATATTGCATAGGCAATTACCCCGTGGCCGGTTATATTGGGGTGCACGGGGTCGCCATGCAAGACCTCCGCACCCTGGCGACTGATAATCTCTTGACCAATCTGGTGGGTACGAATCAACCGAGCATTAAACTGCTGGGCTAAATTGTGGACGGCAACAATGTAATCGGGAAGTGACTTCAATACTCGGCGCCCTTCTTCATTAGTATCTGCAATCTGCGCGAAGTAGAAGGGTTCTATCAATATGAGAGAGCAACCCGTCAACTTTATCGCTTGCGCCAACAGCGACTCGTATCGTTTAGCATAAGACTCAGGAGCAACATCGTTACGTCCGTCGAACAAGTATAGGTGACAGTCGTTGATGCCGATAAGTACCGACAACCAATCTGGCTGCAGTTCAATCACATCTTGCTGCCAGCGACTCTCCAGGTTGGCAATCGTATCGCCACCTATCCCTTGGTTAAAGTATTCAACTTGCAATTGGGGAGCCTGAGCGTGGACCAGCCCTTTGAAGATGGCTACGTACCCATTACCGTATGGTGCATACTCACCACGCCGACCACAGTCAGTAATGCTATCACCTATAAAGACAAGGCGTTGTCCATCCTTCAGCGACAGTGTACGCATTTGGTACCTCCCGAAGATAATCGTAATGTATGGTGCTTCTCGTTGCCTATTGCAAGATTGTTGTAAAAATCACCGCTCACAATCGACAGCAATCTTCAAGGTTCTGAGTAAGGTCTAATCCCTTAGCAAAATGCCCGAAGGCTGTTGAGGATAGTGAGAATATCGAAAAGCAGCGTCAGCCGATACAGTCGGCCCCTCAACTAAGCCCGTGTCTGCCGGACAATTTCGACAAAATGGCAGGCGAGGTCGGTGATGACCTCGAAGCGCCCTTCGGCCATGGCGGCTTTAGGCATCATGGCGCTGCCTACGCACAGCGCGGCGGCGCCATTTTTGATAAACTCCGCCGCCGTATCCAGATTCACGCCACCAGTGGGCACCAGTCTGACCTGCGGTAACGGCCCCAAAACATCCTTAAAAAAGGTCGGCCCCACGCGCCCGGCCGGAAAGACCTTGACCAGGTCAGCGCCATTTTGCCAGGCGGTAATTATCTCTGTGGGGGTAAATGCGCCTGGGACGGCTACTTTGTCATAACGGTGGGCCATCTCTATCATGCCCACATTCAGGACCGGGCTCACCACAAACTCCGCGCCTGCCAATATCGCCGCTCGCGCCGTCTCAGCATCCAGGGGGTAGTCATCGTCACCTCAATACACTCCACCCCACCGGCTTTGAGGGCATCGGCGACTTGGCTAAGATGCTCACTGCTATTGGCCCGAATAACTGCCGTGATACCCGCTTGCAAAACCCTATCAAGTGTTTCTATTCTGTTAGGCATTAGTCAATCTCCCCGTTGCCACAATGAGGTTGTTCTCCCCATTGTTACTATGCATTGCTTATCGCTGAATTTTGAACCTGAGTTTGTCCTGGCCGGTTTTCATTACCCGCTCAGTCTCCTCGCGCGTTGCCCAGTTATAGTCACCCGGAACCGAGTGCTTAATGGCGCTGAAGGCATTGCCCCATTTCAGGGCCTGTGCCCAGTCGTCGGTGGTCAGCCAGCCGTATAAGCAGCCGGCAGTGAAGCTATCGCCGCCGCCGACCCGGTCAACATTCTCCAGATCATAGGTGATGTCCTCATATGGCTGGTCAGCCACTATTATCGCCGTCCAGCCACCGGTCCAGACCGTATCAATACGCCGCAGAGTGATGGCGCAGGCGGTCAGGTCGAAGCGGTCCCGAAGTTCCTCGGCGACCTGCGGCGGCTCACCACTATGACCAAAGACTTCACTGGCGTCATCCTCGGTGGTAATCAGCAGGTCCACATACTTCATCATTGGCTCCTGGCACTGGGCCGCCTCTTGAGCAGTCCACAGCCGCTTGCGGTAGTTGAGATCATAGCTGACGAACAGATTATGCCGCTTGGCGGCGTTTAATGCTTCCCTGGTACATTCAGCACAGTTCTCCGACAGTGCCGGGGTTATCCCTGAGACGTGAAATACCTTGCTACTACCAAACACAGTGTCCCAGTCTACCTCCCCGGGCTGCAGTTTGCTGATCGCCGAATTCGCCCGGTCGTACATCACTGAGCTGGGGCGCGGAGAACTACCCTGCTCCAGAAAGTACAGTCCAACCCGTTCATTGTCATGCCAGACGATATGTTCAGTGGCTACACCCTGTTCGCGCGCCTTGTTGCGAACCAGCCAGCCCAGGGGCTGGTCGGGCAGTGCTGAGACCCAGGCCGAGGTCAGCCCTAATCGACGCACGCCTACCGCCACGTTGAATTCTCCGCCTCCTACCTTCACATTAAAACTTTCGGTTTGCTCCAAGCGCTTGAAGTCAGGCGGCGTCAACCGCAGCATTGCTTCACCAAAGGTCACTACGTCGTACATGGGCATCTCTCCTCAGTACGTAGCTGTCAATATTGGACTAAGACGGTAAGACAACTAACTCCAGATCTGGCCGTCGCGGAACTGTCGCCATACCTGCTCAAACCAGGTTTCCTGCTCTGGAATCGGCCTGACGGGCACTGCGTGCGTCAGCCATCTCTCGCCGTTAAACCATATCTCTATAATCTCGTCACGTAGCTCAGTGGCTTCCGGCCGGGGCGACAGCTCGGGGAAGGCATCATCCAGTGGCGGGTAAGCAGGGTCAAGGATCAGGTAGGAGCCACGGCTGCCGCCGCCTCTGGATATGTACGCCGCCAACGCTTCCAAATACCCCCAGCCCGCCAGCGCTATGCGCTCCACTGCTAATCCGGCCAGTGCTTCAGACGGATTACTTACCTGCATCCCCTCCTCACGCAATTGCTGCCATAACCGGCCTGCCTCTGCGCAGGCGCCAGCGATGTCTGTCACTGGTCGCAAGGGCCCCGCTACGTCTATCAACCGGCGCTGGATCTGCTGCTGGGCCTGTGTCACACTGATCCGGGCTGTCGCCGAGTGTTGCATCAGGGCCTGAAGACGCTCCTTGATTTGTGCCGCCCTCTCAGCGAGCGACGCATCGGCAAGCGGATCGTTCTCTGAGCGGACGTGAGCAATGTGCTGGGCCGCCCGCAGTCCGCCCACCTGCCCCGAATTAAGGGCTGCCCCCCCAGGCCGCGTGACTCCGTGAGTCCCTGCCTGCTCGCCTACAACGAACAAATGAGGCAGGCTCGATTCCCACCAGGTGTTTACATAAAAGCCGCCGTTGTTATGCTGCGCGGCAATGCCAATTTCCAGCGGCTCCTCGGCCAGGTTCACCCCAAACGACTCGTATAGCTCCACCGCGGCCGGATTCATCTGCCGCAGCCGCTCGAAGGGCGTGGTGCCTGTCGCCTGGGACTGGACCAGATAATCTCGGGCTTCCTTCGGCAGCGCTGCCACATCAAAATGCGGCACCGGATTAGTGCGGAAATCTATCCACACCCGCCGGCCCTGCCGGTTCTCTCGTTCCACCAGCAGGTCAATTACCGATGATCCCGGTGGAGCCGCCCGCTGCGGACTGAAAGGCCACTGATAGCCCTTCAGGAAGATCGCCCGTATTCGCTCTGCGGGGTCCGGGAACACCTCAGCGAGAAAATCACGCTTATCCCCACCCTGGGCATCTGTGCTGAAATAACGCGGAAGCACCTGCTGGTAGCTGCCCGAAAGGTTCCAGCGCGGTTCAATGGAGGCCAGTCCGAATTGGCTCTCGGTCAAGTTCACGCCGACCAGGCCGGCCTCAAAGCACACCCCGTGAGCACCCATCTGCCCCTGGGGATAAACGGTGCGGGCGTACAGCTCGCCAGGGCCTCCGGTTGCCATAATCACATTCTGAGCGGCGAAGACCATCAACCCAAAGTTGTCATCATCCACACGAGTATGGTCCACCACCACCAGCCCCGCGCACTGAAGTCCCTGCTCACCCTCGGTGGTGACTATCCCCACCGCCTCATGCGAGTCAAAGATAGGTATGCCCAGGGCGCGGACGTGCTCCAGTAAGCACGACACCATAAAGCGACTGGTCCAGGGCCCCGCGGAAGTGGCGCGCGGCAAGGGGTCGTGGTCGGTGCGATAACCGGCGAAAGTGCCCAGCGGCGTCTGAGGGAAAGGCACGCCGCTGCGGACCAGATTATAGAATGCCCGACTTGAGCCTTCGGCCTCGGCCAGTGCCAGGTCGCCGTGCATGCAGCCGCCGGCGACCAGAGTCTCGGCCATCGCACGAGGATTGTCAGCAAAGACATCCACCGCCCCCAGGCGCCAATAGGTCTGCTTATCTGAACCACTGCAATAGGAAGTGCCGCCCTTCAGAGCAGCGGTGACTACCGCCACCTCGCAATCCGCGGGTAGCAATTCGCGCAACTGCCCCGCAGCGTTGAGGCCCGCCGCACCACTGCCCACAACAACGGTATGGCAGCGGTAGCAAGGCAGCTTCGAGCCGTCGAGTAAGGTTATCTGTTCGACCTGAGTCATAGCTGGCGTATCCCTAATCCGCCGTCAACGTGAATAACCTGGCCGGTAGCGAAATCCAAGTCGCCCCGCGTGATGGCTATCACCGCCTTGGCGATGTCTTCGGGGGTTCCTAGGCGGCCCTGGGGCACCAGGCCGTTGGCAATGCGTCGGACATACTTATCCCGGGCCGGCGCGATCATCGGAGTGTCAATAATGCCCGGTGCAATTTCAAATACAAGTACGCCATCAGGGGCCAGGCGCACGGCAAAGAGCTGCGCGACCATGTGCAACCCTGCCTTGGAGACACAATAGGACCCCCGATTAGGGCTAGCGGCCCAGGCTGAACAGGAACTTACGAAAACAATTCGTGGACTCGGAACTGTACCGGCCTCGCGCAGCTTTACCATCGCATTGGCCACGGCTACAGCCAGGAAATACGGCCCTTTAAGGTTGATGCCCATAACCCGATCAAAGTCCACTTCATCGGTATCTACCAGCAAATCCCCCCGGCTTTTCACCGATACCCCGGCATTGCTCACCAGCAGGTCTATCCGGCCAAAATGGTCAAGAGTGGACTGCAATAGCCGTTCCCGGTCCGACCGGACCGAAACATCTCCTGCTATCAATAAGGCTTCAGCCCCGGCGGCTTGGACTAGAGAGCCCGTCTCCTCAGCGAGGTCCAGAGGAGGCACAAAGTTGAGGACTATATCATGCCCCGCCTCTGCCAGAGCAACCGCAATCCCCCTTCCAATGCCGCTGGAGCCACCAGTCACCAGTGCAACGGGTTTCATATTCACCTCTCAGAGTCTGTATTTGCCATGCTGGATTGAGTGGGGTGTTCTAACCACTTGTTTGGTTATAACATTCCATATAGGGTGCATCAAGACCTTCCTGATGACAAAATGAAATGGCATACGGGCGGCCGCTTTCCCGACAATAAAAAAAGTAGCTACCCACCTTATGAGTTCAAGCGGGTTCAGTGAGAGTGAGGGGGGCCGGCGGTTGGATGTCTTGTCAGTTACTATCTCTCCAGGCACAGCACATCGCCATCGGGCCGAAGGGAAATTTCGCGAGCCCCAAACCCCAGTTCCCAATCGCCCGCCACACCCTGAAAGTGCCAGGGCTTGCCTGGGCCATCGCCGCTGATGTGCAACACGAAGAGGAACTCGAAAGACTCCGCCGCCCGGAAGGGCGCGAAGCTTCGATAGCGAACCGAGCGCTGTTCTATCTTTCGAGTATTGGAATCCTCATACGTGCTGGTCCGAACGACGTCGCTCACGCGCCAACCGTACTGACCGTCCGGCAGGAAAGGCGTAACAGTCATCCGAACAGTGCCACTTTCAATCACCGTCGTGCCATCCTCGCTGCGAATCTCGCCCTCCGGGTGGATGAGCCATTCCGCATGGCGCTCGCCCTCGCATTCCACCACGTCGCGCACGACAACGATGTCCGGATGGATAAAGCACAGGGTGCGAACGAATTTGCTCAACAGGCCTGGGTATGTCTTGCTGGCGTCGCCGACGACCATGTCCCAGCCGTCGCCGCTTTCCACTTTCAGGATCCGTCCGGGGTACTCCTGCCCCCAGGTCTGGCCTTTGCCATCGATGAGCAGCGTGTTATGGCCGACTGTGCCGTTGTTGTCCCAGTTCCAGCGCATCTGGTTGTTATCAAAGAAACCAAGGAAATGCGCATACGGCCAGGTGCCCTCGTCGCGGACGAGCAGCTTCCCACCGGCCTCAACGATGAAGGATGCAGCATCCAGATGGCTGTGACCAACGTCGGAGGGGCCGCATTTGAAGCCGACGAAGGTATCTTGGCCGGTTGTACCGCTCCGCAGGGAAACGACGCCGGTATGTGGGAATTCGCCGACGAGGCGCTCTGAGGGGCTGGACTGGCGGGTGGGATCGTCGAAAGCCAGGTATGTAACGGTGTCGGCGGGGAAGGCGCGGGCTACGTGTAGCCAGTCGGCACGCCCTGATTCCTGAGCCAGTATAGCAAGGGCCTCGCTGCACCTTTCTCTCAACGTATCTCCGTTGTCGTTGAAGTTGAAGACCCGTTTCCCCGGGGTGGTTAGCATCATGGCATAGTCACCGGTGACTTTCAACACCGGGTGCTCGAACAGATTGATGGCGCCGTCAGTTAGACGCCTCAAGGCGATGGCATATCGCAACCCCA
>JALGTV010000104.1 GCA_029821215.1 Candidatus Zipacnadia bacterium
CGGCTACTCAACGGTTGAGCCGGAAAGAGCCACTGCCGCTTCAGGTGGGCTAACCACCCGCCTACTCCGCTCTATGCTGGAGAGCAACTTAGTGCAGGCCGTCTTGGTGATTAGACCCACCGGAGACCCTGGGCAACTTTTCAAAGCAACGTGGGTGCGCAGTTCAAAGGCTGTGTTAGCAGCCGCCGGCACCAAATACTATCCCACTACAATCGCAGATGCTCTCAGAGAGCTACGTACCGGGTCGCTTCAACATTATGCCGTGGTAGCACTGCCCTGTACGATCAGGGCTTTGCGGCTGGCCAGCCAGCAGTACCCCTGGCTGCAGGAGCGCCTCTCCTTCCTATTGGGCCTAACTTGTGGGCATATGGTTTCGGCTGCTTACACGGAGGTGCTAATAGGCGCAAGCGGGTGCCGTCTTGACGCCGTGACTGGGGTCTCCTATCGCGGAAAGATAGGTACGCAACGCAGCAGTGACTACCGGTTCCAAGCGTATGAGGTTGACAAACAAGGTCGCCCCTTGCCTTTCACCAGCAACTTGGTGAGCGGTCTGTGGAGCGGCCGCTACTTGTGTTTGAATGGGTGTCTGTATTGCCAGGATCTGTTTGCTGATGTCTCGGATGTGACACTGATGGACGCCTGGCTGCCCCAGTATATTGATGATCCACGCGGGACCAATCTGGTCGTAGTGCGTTCACCCGAAATCAATCATCTACTCAAGCGCGAAGCACGGGCCGGGCGTATTGCTTTGGAGCCAATCGAACCGGAGCAGGTAATAGCAAGTCAGCAGGGAGCGTACCGGTTCGAGCCAGGATAGCGGGCCACTGTGCCGACTTCAATATGTATCTGGCCAGAGTACTCGTGCGGGGACGTGGCCTCAGACGGCAGATAGGCATTGGCCTGCTCAGGCTTTGGGCTGCCACCGGTCGTCTCGGGAGGCGAATCGTCTCAAGGAGCTTGAGAGCCGCAAGAAGAGTCTTAGTCTTAGGCAGGAGGTAAAATACGATGAAACGTTTCTTATTGGCAGGACATGGTGGCTTCTTCAACCGCGGCTGCGAGGCCATTGTCATATCAACAGTCAGCCTCCTGCGCGAGGCCTTTCCGGGTTGTGAGATTAGACTGAGCTCCTTCTCCGCTGCCGAAGACCGGCAACGGTGTATGGTTGAGGGGATTGATATCGTTGCTGCTCAGTGGTTGTCTCGCCGACTATGGGCCCGGCTGTTGCGAAAAGCGGCGCGCACTATTGGTTATTGGGACATCATATTGGGACCTACACGAGATGCCCTGCGTTGGGCTGATGTTGTAGTTTCAATCGGTGGGGACAATTACACCTTAGATTATGCGTTTCCACCGGCGTATTTTGTTCATCTGAACCATCTGACTAAGAAATACGGCAAGTACCTGGTTATCTGGGGGGCCTCAATCGGTCCATTTGAGGTCAACGGCGTCCTCTGTAAGCCGCTCATAGAGGCAGTGGAGTTAGCAGACATTATTACCGCCAGAGATTATGCCACTGTTGAGGAACTGGCAGAATATGGCATTGTGGAGGACGTCTACCACGTCGCCGATCCAGCTTTTTTGCTGCCTACGGCGGATGATGCTCCTGTCTACGAACACGAGTCGGGCCCTCTGGTCGGCATAAACATCAGTCCCCTGGTTGCCCCACTAAACAACGAGTTTCCTGAAAATATCCAGGGCATTGTGATGACGGCTCAACATCTTATTGACAAGCTGGGGGCAAAACTCCTGTTGATTTTACACGTGGCCTCGACGGGCAATATTCCCGGTGACGAGGTTTGCCTGGAACGGCTATCACAACTCATCGCGCGAGATGGCCAGGTGCAGATTGTGCCCTATCATCTTAATGCAATGCAGACTAAGTCTGTAATTTCGCAATGTGACCTCTTACTTGCTGGTAGGACCCACGCAACTATTTCCGGCTTCTCCACCGCAGTGCCTACTATTTCGATCGCTTACAGCCGTAAGGCCCTGGGGATCAATGAATATCTCTTCGGGCACACAGACTATGTTATAGCCAAACAAGACCTGGCGAATGCCGAGGTAGTTTCGCGTACAGTATCACGGGTCTTAGAGGAAGGCCCTGTCATAAGAAGCTATTTGGAGGGCAAGATACCCGCCGTGAAGGATGCTGCTCGTCGCGGGGCTGAATATCTCAAGAAATCATTACCCTAAACAAATAGTATCCCTCAATTTTGCTCTCATACCCCTTGTCCCAGAATTACTGCCTTTATGCGGAAGGTGAGCCGCTTAGAGACGGCGAACTGCATCCTGAGCAGACCTACCCAGGTTTAAATGGGAATTCCGGCTCAGTACGTTTTCGAGATTATCATGTCACACCCGGCAAATCATATTGCTATGCGTACCCCGCCGTGGTTAGGCACTCTGCTGCCGGCCGTGGCAGTAGTTATTCTAGCATTGGTAGCCTGTAAGTCGCCATGGGCAGCGGTGAGCATGGTTGTGTTCCTAGGCGCTGCAGCCTTGACCCTGAGCTGTCCACATGTATTAGTAATCCTTCTGGCAATAGTGCTGCCCATTAGTCGGGCTCCTTATGTAGGGTTCTATCTGCGTCCCTACCATGCAGTCGCGCTGGTAGCGCTGCCGCTGCTCCTATGGTATCGGGCGGCGGGCAAAATCCCGGCATTCCGACTTAATTGGGCTGACCTGAGCATAGTTGCATTCTTGACGTGTTGTCTACTGTCTTTTTCAGCTTCCTCGGATATCTACTGGAGCATGCGCAAATCTGCTTCTCTGATCTGGCTGGTGCTATTATACATAGCAATTCGCGGACTGTTACACAGCAAAGAGGCACTGCGCAAGGCCATCAATGCCGCGGGCCTTAGTATGGGTTTGTTGGCTATTGGGGGCCTGATTGTAATGGTATTATTTATTACCCGCCAGATGTTTACGGAATTGGTTCCCATCTCTGCGGGCCTGACTCCGCGCCTGGCTTATCTGCATGCCGATCCGAACTTTTATGGCATGTACGTGGGCATCTACTTAATATTTGCCTTAGTTTTCCTATTGCGTTACCCTACGGTGAATCCTTGGCTAAAAGGGGTACTCATATTACTGCTATGTACTAATTTAATATTAGCCTTTTCACGAGGCGCTTTCTTAGCTTTCGCAGTGATACTACCTTTAATCCTGTTTATACTCAGGCAGCATATCAGCCGTCGCACAGTCCTTCTCGCGACTCTATTGTTGGCCTTAGTGATATTGGCTATCGTAATTACAGTTCCCCAGTGGATCTGGCTGCCCCAATGGAATCGCTTGGTGCAGACTTATGCGCAAATCAGCACAGGTCAGGCGCCCAGAATTGCACAATTGCGATATGCCTGGGGGGTATTTAGTAGGCATCCCCTTTTAGGGGTGGGAATAGGGGTCTCGCGCACTTGGTACTACTATCTGAAATATGCTCACAATATGTTCTTAGAAATAATATTGGACACTGGCATAGTCGGTTTGATCGGGTATCTGCTGATGATTGGCTCAGTGGTAACAATGGGGGTGCGGGCCTACCGGTGGACTTCGGATGACTACCTTAAGACGGTGTTGGGGGCGGCTCTTATGGCTCTGACCTTTTTCCACCTTCAAGCCCTTACACTCAACACCCTGCAGGATGTTATGCTCTGGGTGATGATGGGCCTCATCGTAGCCACTGCCATAGTGGTTGAAAAGCAGAATAAGCTGTTACATTCCAGCCAGTCAGGGGATATAGACGGTGTCGAGGTCTTGTCGTAATCAAGCAACCAAAGGCAAAACGCGTCCACGAGTCCTGCATCTGATTCATACTCTGGACCGGGGAGGGGCCGAACAGCTATTGGCTTCGTGGTTTAACTGGGTACAAGATTCAGACTTTCAGTACGAGGTTTGCTGCCTGTTCAGCGGGGGTGTGCACGAGGATTCTATCCGCAAGGCTAACGTACCGGTGCATATTGCCGGACTAAAAAGCCCCTATGACCTGATTGGATTAGGACGAGCTGCTCGCATTATTGCTCGCCGGCGGCCGGATATTGTCCATACCCATCTGCGGTATTCCGATTTGGTGGGGCCCCCTTTATCACTACTAACTGGATGCCGGCGAGTATTAACCACCATTCATAATACCGCGCCTCACTACTTTGAGCCTGGGATAGCCCTTAGTCGATTTGAAGCAGCAACCTACAAATCTATCAGCAAGTTGTTCCCTCGATATTACACGGCTATTTCCCAAGCAGTAGCTGAGGATATTAAACTCCATTTGGGTAATAATTCACCAATATGGGTGGTGTACAATGCCGTTGACTGTGAGCGCCTGAGAGCGACAGTTGACCGGGATCGTTCACGGGTACGGCAGGAACTAAGTCTGGCAGAAGACACACCGGTGTATATTTGTGTGGGTCGGCTTGAGTACCAGAAGGGCCAACACAAGTTGCTGGAGGCTTTTGACCTGGTCCTGCGTCGCCAGCCCCAGGCGGTGCTGCTGCTGGTGGGCGAAGGTTCAGCCCGCCCTGCCCTGGAGCAACAGACCGCACAACTGTCCAGGAAGGAGAATGTTAGGTTCCTGGGGAAACGTTCTGATGTCCCAGCCTTACTAAATGCTGCTGACGTATTCGTCTCAGCCGCAATCTATGAGGGTTTTGGGATTGCTCTCGCCGAGGCAATGGCCTTAGGAGTACCAGTTATATCTCCCCGAGTGGGGGGAATCCCCGAGTTCATTGAAAATAACGTCACTGGGGTATTAACCCAGCCAGGGGACTGGGAGGCATTGGCCCAACAGATGCTTGAGCTTCATAACGATGAGCCACGCCGAAGGCGATTGGCCAAGGCCGCCTGCAGGTACATTGAGACTAACTTCCATATTTCCCGGATGGTAGAGGCCTACGAGGAGATTTATCGTCACATTCTACAGGAGTAGCGGCAGTAGCTATGGCGGATGGCAACGACTCTATACGGGTGATGCACTTGGTCAATACTTACCAATATGGTGGGGCAGAGACGGTAATTCGGGACCTAATTACCCAAAGCGACCAGCAGCAGACGCAATACCAGGTATGTGCCCTACTGAATCGGCAAGAGGCTCGCCATTGGATTGATGAGCTGGGGGTAGAGTTTGTCTCGCCCGGGTTGTGTCATCCCCTTGACTTAGTTCGGGGTCCCGGGTTGGCTGGTCTGATTCGCCGATTCCGGCCACACATATTGCATACTCATTTGCCAGTCTCGGACCTATACGGTTGGGGTATGCGCCAGTTTGTCGGCAAGCCCGCATTGGTAACTACATTGCATAATATAGCCGGCTACTACTACCAACAGGACAATCGGCTGCGCCATTGCCAGTCACGGGTTCATCGCTGGGTGATGCATCACTGGCCGGGGACTATAGTGGCTATTTCTGAAGCTGTTAGGCAGAGCTTCTCGCGCTATTTGCACAATTGGGGACAGATTGTGGTAATAGCTAATGGTATAGACGAGCAGCGCATCGAGGTCGGCCATCAGCGAAGTCGACAAAGTGTACGGACTGAGCTGGGCCTATCTGCGGAGATTCCAGTCATACTTAGTGTCGGTCGTCTGGAAAAGCAGAAGAATTATCCCCATCTGCTGCGAGCAGTCCATTTATTGGCCGACCACAAATTGGATTTTGCGGCCTTGATTGTCGGCGAAGGTTCGCAAAAGGTTAACTTACAGCAGATGATTAATAATCTGAGCCTTCATAAATATGTCCAATTGCTTGGAGCTCGCGAAGACGTCATAGACCTTATGAATGCCGCCGACTGCTTTGTCATGTCATCGCTTTGGGAAGGATTACCTATGGCCTTGTTAGAAGCAATGATGGTCGGATTGCCAATTGTCAGCACCGCGGTGGGTGCGGTGCCGGAGGTAATTCAGGACGGGGTCACCGGCTGCCTGGTGCCGCCGCAGAATCCCGCGGCCCTAGCTCAAGCTCTTGAGCAGGTTCTATCAAACCCAACTATGGCTGCCTCCTGGGGGCAACAGGCTCAGCGCCGAGCCCGCACGCACTATAGTGCCGCTACTATGGCGGCGCAATATCAGCAATTGTACAGGGAACTCGCCACTGCAAAGCTACAATCAACCCAATGAATAAGGAACCGACCTCTTCCATAATAGGATCAGAGCTCTCTGTTGCCCAGGCGCTGCAGCGCATCCGGCAGCGGCTGCGGACTATTCAAGTATACTGCGCAGACCACTTTGTTATTCACCGCAGCCTCTACGAGCCCCCGGGTAGCCAGCGGGGTTAGTCAGATGCTGGCGGGCGAGTTGGCTTCACAGTTAGGAGCACCGTCGGGTTTTTCCCAAGTCCGGGCGGTCCTAAACAGCCGCATGGTCAGGGATAACCTCATCGAAAAACTCCAGTTAAAGAACTATTTTGGAGTCGAAACTGATGGGCAGGCACGTCAGATACTGGCCAGTCGTACTCAAATCCAAAGTAACATCGTCCAGTACAGGGTGAACATTAGTGTGACGACTACTGGCACTTCCTGGATAACGGACCGCAGTCCTAATGCTGATTGGGTGCACAAAAGCATGGCGGCGGCAATTGCTAACGGCTACACTGAACAGTTAGAGGAGGTACAGACGCGGTTCCTCAGACGGGCCGCTCGCGCCAGACGTGAGTTCTTGGACCGACGAGTAGCCGAGGCTCAACACGCCCTATCCAAGGCTGAGGAAGACCTTCGCGATTGGCAGGAGACCAGCGGCGTAGTGGTTCCTGCGACCATCGCCTCCGCGGTCACCAATAAGTTGGTGGACCTACGGGTAGACCGCGAGCGCGCCATAATCGAGACTGAGGCCGCCCAGCACAAGCTGAACACCGCCAAGGAACAACTGCAGGCTGTTGACCAGACTCGCGAAGCCAGTCGGGTAACTGCACGCAACCCCCTCATCAATACTCTGGAAAGAAGACTGGCGGAAGCCCAGACCCAATTGGCTTTGCAAACCCAGGTAGAGGGCAAGTCGGAAAAACATCCTGACGTCCGCCGCTATCAGACCCAAATAGAAAGCATTACTGCTGACTTGCGCCAGGCCCTGGAAAAGGAATTAGTCACCCAGGAGCGTACCGAGGCGATTAGCCCGGCCTACGACCAGCTTATAGGGGAAATATTGCAGGCTCGTCTGCGGATAGCCTGGTCAAAGGCACGAGTTACCGCCCTGGAAGCGGCTATCGAGCGAGTCGTGGGCGAGATCTCCCAGATGCCTGAAGCTCAGACCGAATATGCGCGTAAATCCCGAGCAGTGACGATTAAAGAACAGATATATGAACTGCTGCGAATGGAGTATGAACAGGCGGCCATTGACGAGCACCGGGATAGCACTGCCTTTGTTGTCTTGGACCCAGCCATCCCCCCGGAGCACAAGAGCAGTCCCCATATTCGCACCAGCACCGTGGCAGCCTTTGCAGCAGGCTTGCTATTTGCGATATTGTACGCACTAATCATCCCTATCCCCAGCGAGTTGGCTACTGATAGCTAAGAGAGGACGCCGTAGACGTTGATGATCGGTTCAACTGCCGAATCTCGTCAACCTCAGGACTTGCCGCTCTCCATCAGTGTGGTAATCCCTACTTACAACCGGCTTGAGGAACTGCACCGGTGTATAGCCTCCTTGCTGCGCCAAACTCGTCGGCCGAGCCAGATAATAATTGTAGATGACGGTCAGTTAGATTGGCAACCCCTGGCGCAAATAGTTGAATCTGCCGGAGTCTGTTTCACCTACCTGCCCAAGGAAGGTCCCCGGGGCCAGGCCCGCTCTCGCAATCTGGGTGTTGCCCAGTGCACCGGAGACATTATCTTCTTTTTGGATGATGATGTGGTGATAGATCCCCGTTATATCCAGGCTATTGTGGAACTGTATGAAGCAGACCCTGAACATACTATCGGAGGTGTCGGTGGGATAATTGTCAACGATGAGCCTATTGGCCTAGCCCGGGCGGTAGCCGAGTTGCTTAGGGGCACTCCCAGTTGGGGCCATGGAAGAGTTTTCCCTTCCGGGGTAAATCAGATGAACTATCACGCCGTCCGAGATGTCCAGGCGGTACAATGGCTGGGCGGCGGTGTATCGAGTTTCCGCCGTGAAGTTATGGAAGAGTTCAAGTTTTGCGAGGAGTATGGCGGTTACTCACTTTTCGAAGACGTTGAGCATTCCTACCGGGTGGGCCAACATTATGACTTGGTCATTACCCCCGAAGCCCGGTTGTGGCATTACCCCCGGTCCACCGCCCATGCCTATAATCCAGAACAGTTTGCGACTAAACAGATAATTAATCTGGCTTACCACTTCCACAATAATATGCCGCAGCGGCTCTTTAACAGAGTAGCCTTCGGCTGGTATCTGCTAACCCTGTTGTTCACCGACGTAGTACGCTTGATATCGATGCCGTGTCGGTTGACCTCTAATTGGATGCGGTTGAAAGGCCACCTGCGAGGGATCGCTGCCTATCTT
>JALGTV010000105.1 GCA_029821215.1 Candidatus Zipacnadia bacterium
TGCTTTTTTATCTTTTATCTGCATTTTCTGGGTGAACACTTGTCCCTGGTGGAGGATTTCATCCAGCTTGATTTCATCGGGTAGATAGATAAAGATGCCCAGATCGGTGGTGCCGGTCAGAAACTCGCTGCCGAACCAGGTCGGGGTGATACGCAGGGAAGCATAATCGGCGCGGGTGGTGTCCTGGTAGACCAGGTTGGGCATAGTGCACTGAAAGGTGAATCGGCCGCTCTGACCGGGCGCAATGGCCGGTGACAGGGGCACCTCCACACCGATATCTACATACACTCGGACTTGCGAATGGTCCCCAGAGGATTGCCATTCAGAGCGGCTTGCATATTGGAGATGTCGTAATCCTTGTGCGGCAGGCCGACATCAACAATGTCAATAGGGTGAGCTCCCTGGTCACAGTAAAAGTCAATAACGTACTCCATGGTAACCGAGGCATCAGAATTCGGGGTAACATGCAGCTCCATTTTGGGGACGGAGAATGAGTAGTCTTGAGCTGGGGCTACCGTAGCGGCAACAATTGTGAGTACAATAACCCACAGAATTCGGTATTTCACTGGTCCTCACCACCTTGGGTGTCATCGCTCCAGCCGCGCGGGTCCTTGGGACAGTCGGCGGCACATATCTCCAGATCAGGGCAGTCGGAGCAACGGGTTGGTGCCTGGAGTCGCTGCCGGTAGCGGGTGAAGCACTCGTGATTCCAGATGTCCTCCCAGGATTCAGCAAGCAAATTGCCGGCGCAGTCCCGACCTCGCGGAGCGAACACTCGCCCGTCAGCCTCAACGCGCACGGCGATATCCCCCGCCGTCCGCGGCCCCGCCCGTACCTGCTGGGCCAGAGACTTACTATTGTCAAAGCGCACCGGCGGTGCCCACAGGTAGCGGGCCTGAGTATCCTCGGCGGCTTCCGTCATAACCGTTGCCACCTGGGGCAGGGCCTGGGCGGGTAGCGCCCCGGCGGCCTGGGCCTGCTGGTCATCGTCAGGACAGGCCAGCGCAAAAAAGACCAGATTGGCGATGCCTTGCTCCTGCAGTGCCCCCATAATTTCTTCCAGTTGTTCATTATTGCTCTTAATCAGGGGTATCTGGGCCACCGGACACAACTCTATCTCCTCACACTGAGCAAAGGCGTCCATCACCCGCTCATAGTCCCCCTGACCGGCGATGTCGTCGTGGGCTGGCGGTGAATTGGACACGTACAGCAAGTCCAGATGATCCAGGCCCGCCATCCCCGCATCTTCTATCATCTGGGGCGAGAGCCAACTGGCTACCGCTCGCAGGCCAGTTATCATGCCCAGGTCTCCGGCGGCTTCCACCATCCGCGGCAACTGCGCAGCTTTGCCATAAGGCTGGGCCACAATGGTGACATGAGGAACTCCGGCTTCCCACAGCCGCTGGAGAATCTGCTTGGTAGTATCCGGCTCGCCGGGCACCACATCGGCGCGAAACGGCGCTACCATCTCCCGACTCCACTCTGAAGCGCGGGGGTCATTCAGATTAGTAATCGGATAATTGTCGCCGGGCGCGGACAAATCAGCAATCAACTGGTGAACCTGGCCTAAGTCCGTCTCAATTTCGGTGTCGGCTACACCCCGAAAGCTGAGTTTGATATCCTGCTTGATGGCGGCGTCACTGCGGCCCTCCAGAACTCCGCAGGCCATCTGCACGCCGACCGGGGACAGGTAGGCCGCCTCAGCAGCGTTGGCTAACAGCAGGCCCCGGCCATCCGGGTCCACCCGCAGATGAAACCGGGTAGGCCACTGGCCAATCAGCCGCTGGTAATGGTACAGACGCACAGACGCTGTCGGTTCGCTCATACATTTATCACCTCACTGCGGTGGGCCGCGCGCTCCAGTGGACAGCCGCCACCACAAATACTTAGCTGCTCGCAGTCCCAGCAACGCTCCGGAAGCCCAGCCTCTTTTGGATGCTCACGGCGATAGCGGAAACTGCGGAACAACTCACTGTCCCAAATCTGTTCCCAGGGATCACGGAGAATATTGCCCGCTGCGACATAATAGGACTGGCAAGGCAGCACATCACCGTTGGGCTCAATGCAGACCGAATACTCGGCCGCATTGCAGCAGTGTATGCCCAGGCCCAGATCCACAGGTGAAAGCCGACAATATTCAGTGGGCGTGTACCACAGAAACCGCATGCCATATTCTGCCGCCCGGTTCCGTACCTGCTCCAGAATAGGCGATAGCTGCCATTCCTCCAACGCGCTGGGATGTCGGGTGCCACAGCCCGAGTGTATCATACCATTCATAGCAAATGTGCGAATGCCCAGGCCATAGAGAAAATCCACCATCTCCACAGCCTCACTGGCGTTCTCGCTAATGAGGGTGGTATTAGTCAGCGTATGCAGACCGGTGTCCAGGGCACAGTGGATACCAGCTACTGTCTCGTGGAAGGCTTTCGCCCCCACGATTTGGTTATGAAGCTGGGGGTGGTGAGAGTTCAAAGTCACCTGGACATGATCCAGCCCGGCAGCGGCCAGATCGGCAGTCAGGCTCGGGTCAGCCAAGCGCCGTCCATTGGTATTCAGACCGGTAATCTGCCCCTGACTTTCCGCATAGCTAATAAGCGGGACCAAATCAGGATGCAGCGTTGGCTCGCCCCCGGTAAAGATTACATACGGCACTCCAATGTCCAGCAGTTTATCCAATACGCGCTTCCAGTCGGCGGCGGGCAGGGAAGGCATCTGTTTGCGGCCCGGTTCATTATAGCAGTGCGAACAATTATTATTGCAGGTGTAATGAAGAGCCAGGTCAGCTTTGTAAGGAGCTTGGGCACGCACCGAAAACGGCGGGGGCTGCGGCCAGCCCACTTGACATATCGCGCAGTCATTGGTGGGCTGCTTGAGGATGGCGATGGCCCGACTCATCTCTTCTAACTCATTCTTTAGTGCCTGCGGGGATACGTCGGGATAACTTAGCCGCAGTTGAGCCAAAGCCAGAGCCGGCGGTGTCCCATCCAGGATTAGCTTGGCCATTTCGGCCGTAGTAGGGGGCAGGTGAAGGGTCTGGGTAGCATTGACAAATAATAGGCCGGTGCGGTCGGGATGAATACGCAGGTGAAGCCGCACCTTCCCATCGGTGGTGTTGATTCGGTAGGTAAACAGCCCCGGGCCACTCTTCGCATCCCCCAGCGCCTGCATACGCAGGATAAACCGCTGCATATCACGGCGGATAATCTGGCCTATCCGCATCAGCAGGCCGTCGGGGCAGGCTACCATTTGGGCTCTTCCTCTATTTGGTACGAACTGCCACAGTAGGGGCAGTGTACAAATATCGCCCCCGCCTCAACTGTAACGCTGTCCGAGTCCAGAGCCGCGCCGCAGGCGGTGCAATGCATCTCCTCCAGAGCTACATCGCCGGATAAATCAATTTCCTGAGTAATCTTGGTCTCCGGTACCTTGCTGCGGGCGAAGTACACGAAGAAAAGAGCCGCCCCCAGCAGTACCAGCCCGATTATCATCCGGGGAAGGGTGTTACCCTGGCCAGCAGCGATTAAGAAAATCAGACCGCCCAGGCCCAAAAGGATTGCCAGCAAGTATGCCACTGTTTTCACTGGTTTCGGGACGCTTGGCTATGTCGCGCCCCCCACCTCCTGTCGCGCGGCGAACTTGCAGTAGATGCATCAATGTCCAATTCGCGGCCCAGCAGCTCAATTCCTCCGTGCAAGTGTAATTGTGTGCTGGGGCCCAGTGCTGTTGCCGGTTGTTGGCAGGACTATCAGGCCTACACTTGGCCGCTGCGGTGGGCATCGGCCCACAGCGGCGAGATGTCCCGCAACCGCTTGACCATATCCGGAAGGACCTCCACCACCCGGGCCACTTGTTGTTCGGTGTTCTCTCGCCCCAGGCTCAGGCGCAGCGAGCCGTGGGCAACATCATGACTGTAGCCCATCGCCAACAGGACGTGGGATGCCTCTAACGAACCGGAAGTGCACGCCGAGCCGCTGGAGGCGCAGATGCCCTCGGCATCCAGCGACAGCAGTATGCCCTCTCCCTCAATGTATCGCACACAGAAACTGGCGATGTGGGGCAGCCGTTGGGTGGGATGGCCGGTGAGGATAACGTGCTCAATTCGCTGCTGAATATTAGAGATTAACTGGTCCCGCAAGGTAGTGATGTGCTGATTGTCCTCATCGGCCCGCTCTGCCAGCAGCTCCACGGCTTTGCCCAGCCCCACGATCCCCGCCACGTTCTCAGTACCCGCCCGCTTGCCAAACTCCTGGCTTCCCCCATCAATCAGGCGACGCAGCTTGACCCCGCGTCGCACATACAGCGCCCCTACCCCTTTAGGACCGTATATCTTGTGCGCTGAAAAGGCCAGCATGTCCACATTGAGCTTTTCAACGTCTATCGGCAACTTGCCCAGTGTCTGGACAGCGTCGGAATGAAACAGCACGCCCCGCTCGCGGCACAGGCTACCAATCTCACTAATAGGCTCTATGGTGCCCACTTCATTATTGCCGTGCATTATCGTCACCAGGATAGTATCGTCCCGAATGGCTGCGCCGAGCTGGTGCGGGTCAACCAGGCCGGTATTGTCCACCGGCAGGTAAGTGACCTCAAAGCCATCCGCCTCCAGTGACTTGCAACTGTCCAAAACGGCGTGGTGCTCGATGGCCGAGGTGATGATATGGCGGCCCTGGTCTCGGTAGGCCCAGGCGGTTCCCTTGATGGCGAAATTATCCGCTTCTGAGCCGCAGCCGGTGAAGATAATCTCGCCCGGTTTAGCATTGATATACTGAGCTACCTGGCCGCGGGCCTCCTCCAGGGCACGGCGAGCTTGGGCGGCCAACCTGTAAAAGCTGGATGGGTTGCCATACTGGTCCTGTAGAAATGGCCGCATCGCCGCGAAGACCTGGGGGTCAACTTTGGTGGTCGCCGCGTGGTCTAAGTAAATCATCTGATATCAACTCCCACAACAATAATCTCCATTAACGGGGCACTGGCGGCTCCCAACACTTGCCTGGTGTCCCCGAAATGAGCCCCCGCCGGCGTAGATGCAGGGCAACAGCGGCTACCGGTCATCCTGGTAACGAATGAATTGCTGGCTGGCTTCCTGGATGGAAGCGAATTCGCCCACCGCTACTGCCGCACACAACCCCGCTCCTACTGCGGCTGACTCACTATGCGATGCAACTGCCATCGGCGCCCCAAAGCAATCCGACATGATTTCCCGCAGCAACGGGTTTTTACGGATTCCGTTGCCTGATCCTACCAAAAACCGGCGCTCCGCCACTCCCTTATTGCTCATTTCTTGGTAGAAAATACGGAACTGGTCAGCAATTCCCTCCAGCAAGGCCCGAGCCATATGACCGAGGGTGAAATTCTCTTCGCTCATCCCACGCCAGACCGCCCGGCGGTCTGGCTCATGGCGAGAACCAGTAAAAAGTGGCTCACAGCGCAGTCCCTCTGCCCCCGGCGGGACCTCTGCCGCCAACTGATTCAATTTCTCATACAAGTCGGGTATCTGTGAACAGTCGCAGATCTGTACACCGACCTGACGTATGAAGTCGGCCAAAGTCTGGTAGGAGCGGCCCCCGCACAATCCAGCCCCCACCAGCAGGTAGCCGCCCTGCAAATATGGGCCACGCTACCGGCGAAGCTGGCCTGGTTGTCCCCACAACCCACAGTTACCGGCAAACCGGTCGGCAAGCCAGTCAATTGGGCTGCCCGCGGCGTCATACCCCCTAACTTTTCACATGAAGGACGGACCGGAGGCAACTGCTCGGGGGCAATGCCCAGTGCTGTCAGCAGCTTCTCATTCCAACAATCTGCGTAGATGTCGTAGATGCCTGAGCTGGCGGCATCAGTAGGGTCAGTGACCGCATCTTCCTTAGCCAGAAGACTGGCTACATAATCAGGGGCAAAACATGCCTGAGTATTGTCAGGTAATAGGTCGTTTTGAGCCAGCCAGAATAGCGTAGAACCCATATAGCCACTGGCTGGCAGGCAACCGCTGCGGGCGAACTCATCCGCCCCCAACTCCAGCATTCGCTCCCGATAGGTCTGTCCGCTGGGGAGGCGTTCACGACAGCGCCGATCCCGCCAGCCGATGAAAAGCGAGCACGGCTTGCCGTCTGGGTCTAAAAGCACCATTCCATGCTGCTGGCCGGTTACCCCGACACCAGCCACCGCAGCACTGTCACATTGTTCGCCCAGGTTACCCAATATCTCAACCGCCAGTTGGCCCATCCGTTCTATGTCCCACTCCGAGCGGCCTTGCTG
>JALGTV010000106.1 GCA_029821215.1 Candidatus Zipacnadia bacterium
ACCAATTGCTCCCAATCCTCATCTGACCCCAGCGCCGCCATGGTATAGGCTGATCGCGGCATCTGGTGGAGATTGGTGGTCCACCCACAATTAGCGGGGGCGTACTGAATAAGCAGCGGGTCGTACCGCACTACGCCCAGGGCACCCAGCAGCTCCCGACCCACCCGGCCCGCCGCAGTCGCAGCCGCGTAGGCCTCCCGGCTGGCGGAAACCGCAAATACCGGCCAATGGATTTGCCCCTCCTCATTGATAGGCCCAGGGACCACCGACCAGACATCTACATGCTCTATAGCTATGTCCAGCGAGAAGGCGCTATCCAGCGCCGCGATGGCATCACTTTCTACGTCTTCTATCTGGAACTGCCCAGTACACAGATCACCGGCCTGAAACTTGACCAGCGCCGCGGCTATCCCCTCCACCTCGCCGACAGCAATGCGCAGGGGGCGCTGATGCAGTGTCCGCTGCTTGAGGCTGGCAGCTATTTGCGCTTCGGCGGCCGGGCAGATGCCCTTCAGTAGCTCCCCCTGGCCTCCGGGCAGAGGCCCAAGCAACTGCGGAGGAGGAGTGTCCTGATGAACCAGCAGATGTGATAGCTCACCCCCACTACCACGCAGGGGGAGGTCCGAGGGCCCAGCAGGAGCCGCCCGACTCCCGGCCATACACAACAAACCGATTATTGTTACTATCCCTAACGAGACCAGGACATAATTTCTGTTGAATGGCATCTATTATCGTGGGGAACTGAGAATGTCGGCTGCGGCTTGGCTGTCTATTATAGCTGATTCAGTTGTCCGCGTCCAGACCGGGCAGCCGTAGCAACGAATCATCACAGACAGGAAGGGAATGGGGCGACTTGGAGTCCGTCGGCAGGAACCGGTTGACAAATAAAAAGCCCGCTGGGCAATCAACAGCTCAGCGGACCTTCGTTTTGCTTATCTCAGCGACAGTTGGAATGCACCACCGGTGATTGGGTCAATAGCCTCAGGTCTAATCAGTTCTCATCTACGCTCCTACCACTCTACCGGAATGTCGGTTATAAGCGATAGCACCTCGCCCTCAGCCTTACGAGTCACGCGGAGGATCACATAGTCGTGGCCGCTTTGTTTAGCCTGGTCAAGGGCGGCGTTGTACTCGTCCAGGTTCGTGATCGACTGGCGGTTGATGTGAGTGATGATGTCCCCGGCCTTGACCTTTCCGGCGGCTGGTCCACTGGAGTCTACCTCTACGGCTACTACTCCCGCCACATCCTCGGGCAGGTCAATATGGCGGGCCAGTTCACTGGAAAGTGCCGCCACCTTCACGCCTAACGCTTCGCTCACCACGACGTCAGATGGAGTCTTGGTTTCTTTTTCAGCTTCCGGCTGCGCTTTTTCCTCAGGGGCCTCCAACCCGGCATACTTGGCCGGCATTTCCCCCAACTTAACTTGCACTTGCCGGTGCTGCTTGTCGCGAATCACGTCCAGGGTGACCTCAGCTCCCGGCTGCCGACTCATAATAATCTTTTGCAGATCCCAGGTGTCCTTTACTTTCTCGCCATCCACGGCCACGATAACATCATCCACCTGCAGCTCACTGCGGGCGGCCGGCGCGCCAGGCCGGATGCTGCTCACCAATGCACCATACTCAGCTCCGTAGAAGTCTTTCATATTGGGCGTCAGATCCTCGATGCCGATACCCAACCAACCCCGAGTCACCTTCTTCTTTTTTATGAGCTGAGGCACCACTTGCTTGACTGTGTTGGAAGCGATAGCAAAGCCAATACCGATATTGCCGGCCATGGGCCGCGGCGCCTGGGAGGCGATGGCCACGTTGACCCCAATTACCTCGCCGGCCAGGTTAACTAACGGACCGCCACTATTGCCAAAGTTGATAGCGGCATCGGTCTGGATGATATCGCCCAGGCGAATGTACCTACTGGCCCCAGGCAGGAAGCGGCCCTTGGCCGAGATGATCCCGGCAGTGACCGTCTGCTCCAGACCCAGGGGGCTGCCCACCGCTACTACCCACTGGCCAACTTGGGCGGCATCGGAGTTACCCAGAGACAGCGCCGGTAGCTTACGGTCCACGTCCACCTTAATTACCGCTAACTCGGTCTTGGGATCAATAGCAGCCAGCGTGGCGGGGTACTTGGTGTCATCGTTCTCCACGTCATAAAGCTGCACCTTGATCTCTGAGGCCCCTTTCACCACATGAGCATTGGTGACGATATAGCCGTCTTCGCTGTATATCCAGCCTGACCCCAGCGAATGGCCCTTGAACTCCTTAAACTTAGGCTCACTTTCCTCTTCATCACCTTCTGGCTGACCAAATGGCCAGGGAAAGCGGAAACCACGGGGCTCCTGGCCCTCTTCTTCAGGCCCTTCAAATGGCCAGGGAAATTGGCGGAAAAAGTCCTCAAGGTCAGGCAATTCGCGCAAGCGGCGCTGTTCGACCCGCTCAGCACTGATGTTGACTACCGCCGGTAGGACCTGCTGGGCCACTCCTACGAATCCTTCTTCCAGGTCAACTAACTGCTGGGCAGTGGCCGGCGGTGCTACGGCCTGCTGAGCCCGGGGATAGTAAAGCACTACGCCCGCGATGGCCGCACCAGCTATCATGCTAACCAGAATAATGATAATGTGGATATGGTGGTGACCAACCAGTTTATCTGAAGACATTTACGTCAGACCTCCGTAGCGATTTGTCAGCAAATCGCTCATACTCTTCTGTCAATAGATATTATCACTTTTGACGCTGTGGCAGGATCAAAAGTTCGTCTTAGTCTACCACGGCCCCTGGCCTATCACGGCTACGGGCGCGGCTGGCGCCAATTCTGGCACAACAGGGCAGCAAAGCAACCCGCCCCGAAGCCGTTGTCAATGTTAACCACTGCCACGCCGGTGGCACAACTATTAAGCATCGTCAGCAGCGCTGACAGACCACCGAAACTGGCCCCGTAACCAACACTGGTAGGTACGGCAATAACCGGCTTGTCTACCAATCCACCCACTACGCTGGCTAAGGCCCCCTCCATGCCGGCTACCACTACCAGTACTGCCGCCTCCTGGAGCGCCTCCCGATGATCCAGGAGGCGATGGAGCCCCGCCACCCCGACATCGTAGAGACGCTGGACCGGGCAACCAGCCGCCGCCACAGTAACGGCTGCTTCTTCAGCCACCGGTATGTCAGAGGTGCCGCCGGTGATTACCAGGCATTGGGCTAAGCACTTATCGCTATCAGCCGGCTGGCCGAGCTGGACAATGCGAGCCTGGTCATGGTAGACGGCTTCGGGGGCTATTTCCCCTATGGCCTGGTAGATGTCAGGGCTGGCTCGGGTGGCCAGGATGACCGGGGACTTGCCCCGCATAGCCTGGACAATACCCACTATCTGCTCGGTAGTCTTATTCTCGCAAAAGACAGTTTCGGGAAAACCGGTGCGCAGGGAGCGGTGATGGTCCACTTTGGCATAGCCCAAGTCCTCAAAGGGCAATCCCTTCAACTCCACCAGGGCAGCCTCCACCTCAAGCTGGCCGGCGGCTACCTGCTGCAATAGATTACGCAGATGTTCCTGGTTCATATCCGAATCTGCCCCTTAGTTGCACGGGAACGCTGGAGAGTCGCGGCCCCATTACGCCAAGCTACTCTCTACCCCCACCGGCTCGGCCAGGGCAGCAGCCGCAGTAGCCGTCACCGACTCCCGGTCCCCTATAGGGCGCCGCATCATCACATTTATGATGTCATTACCTGACATCATCACCGGTTCCCACCCTCCGGCTACCATAGCATCAATTCGGTCATTGAGTAGGTCAACATTCGCATCACTTAGCATCCGCAGTACGCGATATTCGTATCTACACATAACGGTTGCCCTCCCGGCAGCTACCCTGCCTAAATTGGGACTACCATGAGCCAGCCGACAGACAATCAGCAGTGTACCAGCCACGATCAAGATAATAAAGATGGCGCGCACCTCCGGCGATAGGCGCCGCTCGTGCCGCCCGTACACATAGACGCGGTGGCGAGGTTCTTTGTCCGCCTGCTGTCTGAGCTGCTCACGCTGACCATTGGGAATAGGAGCCCCGCACTCTGGGCAAGTCTCAGTATCTTCGGTTATCTGATGGCCGCACTGCTTACACTCCACATTCCTCATAGCCACCCACCTCCTTCTCAGCACCACTTCGGCAACGCAACCTTCATTTCGCTATGCTGCTTGAAAATCCTTCTTGCTCAGTCCGGCCCTGCCAGTCCCGGTTTTTATCTCCAGTCAACAAATTCTCTGTTAGTAGATTGTAACATATCAGCAACACAGCCGCAAATCTATGTCTACCCCGCTAAATACAGCCGCCGGCCATACCGATAGCAACTTCGGACAGGCTGAGGGAGCCTGGACTTGCAAAGGAAGCAAACGCGATGGCTGAATCCAGTCTGAAGTATTACGCGACCTCGGCCCAACCCCACAACATTGTTGAAGTCCGTGATGGGCTTGCCCAAGCCACTGATCCCCAAGCCCTGCTGGCTGCTGCCTATGCTAAAGCCAAGCCTCTGGGCGCAGACTTCTGGGCTGCAGCCGCCATAGACCATCCTTCTCACTATGTGTGGTTTCACACTCGGCTACCTCTATCTGACGAGATCCTGCGCCAGCAAACCGCCGACCTGAACCGCCAAGTAACCCTATCCCGCAGCGAGTACGTACAGTTGCCCATAATGATATTTGAACCTAAGCCCATGGCCGCCGCCGAGTACCCCACTACTCCTGCTTTGAAGACCGACCCAGCCGAGTATCGCGACTTTCATATCTGGTCCGCACACAGCCCCCGCACACTGGTCCGGGTGGGCTGCTGTGAGCCGACCCCCGGCCTGGACTACAACCTAACCCAAGCGTGGGCCGAATTGGTGGGGCTGCATCTGAGCGCCATACTGTATTGCCCCGACAGTTTGGAGACACTGGAGATTTTCGGCGGTGGCGAGAAATTAGATGAGGAGACTTTCTTCCAATGCGTTGAGTTAGCCCTGGCCGAAGTCAATCGCCGTGACGGAGAGCTCACGCTGTTGGTTATGGAAATGAAAGCCCGCGACGAGGCAGCCGCGCGCCGCATCTCCAGCGAAGACTGGCACCGAGTGTGGGAAGTAATAAGGGGCCAGCTACGGCGCACTGACCTGGTGGGACAACTGGAGAGTGGCCGATATGTGATTGCTATGCCCCTAACCAACTGTCACGATGCTATGATTGTGGCCGACCGCATCCGTGCCCAAGTGGAGGGGCTTGCCGACCAGGGGTTGGTGCCCATAGACGTCACTATGGGTATGAGCACTTGGAATACTGGCCGGCCCGGGGTAGGACGTCTGCTGTGGGAAGCCCGGGAGGCTATGCAACTGGCCCTCCAGTCCAATTCCGGTAGCAGCTATCGGTAAGCCGGGCAGCGACGGTCGGTCTTGTCAGGCCCGAACCCTTCCCGGGTTCGGGCCTAATGTTAGTACCAGTTTTAGGGCAATAGATTGTGGCTATCCAGTTACCTTCGCCGACACATATCCTACTACCGTAGGCATCGGCTGGACGTCACCGGAGGTGCTGTAAGCAATAAGCTGGCCGTGTCGGGCTCCCAGCGTAGTGGCGGCAATCATCATCGCCGCCGTTGGCCCGTAACCGCACATAGATATGTGCCGCCGCGCCCGTGTCTGGAGCATCCCCTCAGCATCCAACTTCTCGATATGCTGGACCAATAACATATCTTGTTCTCGGGCTACCTGAGCTGGTTCGTAGTGAGTCATATCGGTGCTGGCGATTATGACCGCATCCCGGCCCTCCAGCACCGTAGCCAAGCTGTCGCCAATGGGCGCGGCGGTTTCCCATTCCTGATCCACCATCATTATCGGTACAAAGCGGACACTGGCTCCGTACAGATGCTGGAGGAAAGGAAGCTGCACCTCCAGGCTGTGCTCGTAGCTGAAGGCAGCAGCGCTATCTTCCAGCACCGAACAGTCCTCAGCCACGGCGGTAGCTACTTCGCTATCAATGACCGCCTCCCCCAAGGGCGTGGCCCACGCGCCGGTGGTCTGGATGGCTGCGCCGATACGTACCGGCTGGTGGCTGGGGCCGATGATGATTATGACCTGGGGCCGACCGTCCGCAGCCAGCTCATAGTACCCGCAGGCTGCCGGAGGGCCAGAATACGGATACCCGGCATGGGGACTGACCAACCCGATTATTTCTCGGGGGCCATTCTCGTTGACCTCAGGCAGTTGCCCGGGCCCCAGGCGATGACGATAACAGCCCTCAATTTGCTCTCGTAAGGCTGTCTCTGAACCCGCATAAAACTGCCCCGCCACGGCCGGGGTGCGTACCGATTGGGGTGCCATTTTGCTCAACCTCCCCTTATGATATCACCTATGCCTCACCAGCCAGCTCCCGCACGACTACAGCGGCGTCATCTGCAGCTACGACCTTCTCGGTGCTATCAACCCGTCGTCTAACTTCTACTTCCCCGCTGTCAGCAGTTCTCCTCCCCACCACGACGATTAACGGATAACCAACCAAGTCAGCATCCTTAAACTTCACTCCCGGCCGCTCATCCCGGTCATCTACCATGACCTCAAATCCGTCTTGCTCCAGCTCAGTAGCCAGGCCATTGGCTACGGCGGCCAGCTCATCATTCTCTGGGTCCAGCAGCAGTATGACCACGTCAAAGGCAGCGACGCTCAGCGGCCAGATAATACCGTTCTCATCGTGATGCTGCTCAACAATGGCTGCCACGGCGCGACTAACCCCAATGCCATAACATCCCATCACCATAGGCTGCTCCCGGCCCTCGGCATCGGTAAAGACCGCGTCCAGGCTCTGGGAATATTTGTTGCCCAGCTTGAAAATATGCCCCATCTCAATGCTTCGGTGAGCGCTTAAGTATCCCTCAGCACACCGGGGACAGCCGTCACCCGCCACGGCTTGTCGCAGGTCGGCATAGCGGTCAACTCGAAAGTCAACCTCCGCGTCCACGCCCACCAGGTGGGCATCGCTCTGATTGGCCCCCACTACAAAGTCGCTCATCGCCGCTATCTGGTGGTCAGCGATTATCTGCACGCTGTCGGGCAACCCTACCGGCCCACTGTAGCCAACTTTAGCCCCGGTGAGCTGCAATATCTCCTCAGCAGTAGCCATGCGCAGTTCGTCGGCCTGAGCTACCCGCTGCAGCTTGGTCTCGTTAAGCTCGCGGTCGCCCCGTACCAGGGCCGCCACAAAGCCATCGTCTGCCTTGTACAGCAGCGTCTTTACGAGCTGGTCGGGCTCGGTGCCCAGCATCTCGCACACCTGCTCAATGGTGGTGGCCCCCGGGGTGTCTACTAACACCGCCTCCCCTAACTTATCCCGGCTCTTAGTCGGCTCTGGCGGCCGGGCTGCCGCGCATTCGGCATTAGCCGCGTAGTCACAGCTATCACACATAAACACGGTATCTTCGCCACTTTCGGCCAGCACCATAAACTCTCTGGTGTCATGGCCGCCCATTGAGCCCGCCTCGGCTTCCACCACCACTACCTCCAACCCCAGCCGGTCAAATATCCTCACATACGCCTCATACATCGCCTGGTAGGAGCGGTCCAGCCCCGCCTCGTCAATATCAAAGCTGTAGCCGTCCTTCATAGTGAATTCTTTGACCCGTATCAGCCCGCCCCGCGGCCTCATCTCATCCCGGAACTTGGTCTGTATCTGGTACAGAGTGATCGGCAGTTGGCGGTAGGAGGTAATCTCGCCAGCCACCAGGTCAGTAATGACCTCCTCATGGGTCGGCCCCAGGCAGAACCAGCGGCCGGTGCGGTCCTCGGTCCGCAGGGGTAAGGGCTGGAAGGTATCCCAGCGACCGCTTTTCTCCCAGAGTTCTCTGGGCTGAAGCACCGGCATAAAGACCTCAATGGCCCCGGCGGCATTCATCTCCTCGCGGACGATGTTTTCCACCCGCCGCAGCACCCGCAGGCCCAGAGGCAGGAAGGTGAACACTCCCGCGGTCAGCGGGCGAATAAACCCGCCCCGCACCAGTAGTTTATGACTGGGGATTTCCGCTTCCGCCGGCGCCTGTCTCAGCGTCGGC
>JALGTV010000107.1 GCA_029821215.1 Candidatus Zipacnadia bacterium
CGGTCAGCCCATCCTTCTATGGTCTTCTGGTCAGCGCGGCCTACGGCTAAGGAGCCGGCGGGCACATCCTTAGTAATCACTGAGCCGGCCCCAACGTAAGCACCTTTGCCAATGGTAACTGGCGCGACAATGGCGGCATCGCTGCCGACAAAAGCGCCATCTTCAATAATGGTCAGGTGCTTACTGCGACCATCATAGTTACAGGTTATCACACCGGCCCCAATATTGACATTGCTGCCTAACCGCGCGTCACCCAGGTAGCTGAAATGCTTGTCAATGGTCTGCGGGCCCAGGTGGCTGCGAACTACCTCGGCAAAGCTGCCGATATAGCTATCTCGCTGGATGGTAGTCTCATCGCGAATATGGGCGAAGGGACCGATCTGTACTCCCTGGCCTACCTGACTGTCAGCCACCACGCTGCAGTGGTTTATGTGTACCCCATCGGCAATCTGACAGTCAGTAATGAGAGTATGGCCGCCGATAACGCAATCCTCGCCGATTTGGGTATTGCCCCGAATGAAAGCGCCCGGCCAGACGACGGTATCCCGACCAATCCGCACCTGATCATCTATGAAAGTGGAAGGCGGGTCAATGAGGGTAACCCCGGCTTCCATCAGCCGCTGGCGCACCCGCTGGCGAGCGACCTGTTCAGCGGCTGCCTGCTGAGCGCGAGTGTTAATACCCATCACTTCATCAGGGTCATCGGCGACTACTGCCGCTACCGGCAGTCCCCGGCCCAGCAACTGGGGAATTACGTCAGTCAGATAATACTCGTCCTGGGCATTGTCGGGAGAAATCTGGTGAAGGGCGGCAAACAGGGGCTGGGCCTGAAAACAATAGATGCTGGTGTTGATTTCCTTTATCTGGCGGGTCTGCGGGTCAGCGTCCTTATGCTCAACAATGCTCTGGACCAGGCCCTGCTCATTGCGAATGATGCGCCCGTACCCGCTGGGGTCATCAAATATGGCGGTGAGAATGGTAGCAGCAGCGCCAGTACGTTGGTGCTCCTGGATAAGATTGTGCAGAGTTGCGGGCCGCACGAGGGGAATATCGGCGCAGGTTATTAGAATGTCGCCGGAAAAGTCTGCCAATATTGGCTCAGCACACATAACTGCGTGTCCGGTGCCCAGCAATTCGGGTTGATCAACGATCTGTACCGGAGAAGGCTTTAGCAGCGCCATCATCGCCTCGCGCCCCGCCTTAACGACTGCCACTATCGGGTCAGCTTCCGTCGGCTGTACGGCAGCCAGCACATGAGAAATCAAGGGCCGGCCACATAGTAGCTGGAGAGCTTTGGGGAGCTTTGATTTCAGCCGGGTACCTTCCCCGGCGGCCAGAATGATGCAGGCTGTTGATGACAATACAGGCACCTCCCGGGATGGTCAAACCCAAGTGTATTGATGGCCACACGGACAGGCCAGAAGTAAGAGAGTTACTGTAATGGATTTCGCGCCTGGCGGGTTTTTACCTTCCGCAGACGGAGGCAGGTAGGAGGGATACGCAGGAAGCGGAAGAGTGAATAGGGCTTAGAAGCCGAGGCGCAAGTCAGGCGTATCAGCGTACATCTGGGCCAGCGGCAGAAGCTGCTCCGGGTACATATCGGCGACCAAAACGCGCCATCCGTCAGGCTGACGCCAGGCCACAATGGATAACTCCAGGCTGGAGGCGATGTAAAATGAGCGTCCACCATGGTCAATGCTAATCATCGCCTCAGGCGCAAATGACTGCGCCGGCAGAGAGAAATGAGAGATGGCCGCCAGTCCGTGGCGGTATACCTGCTGTTGGCCAAAGCTGCCGCCCACCTTTATCAGTCCGGAACCCAGCAATTGATCCGCACTTTGTCCAGAGCCCGCCTTAATGAGTTCATATCTTCCCCAGTTGGGCTGAGGTGGTTGTAGCTGAGCAGTCGCGGTGCGGTGGAAGTCCAGTAGTAAATCTGTGGGCGTAGGCCCGGGGGCCAGGGAGTGGCGGGAGTAAATGGCCAGCCCAATTAGCAGTATCCCCACCGTCACCAGAGCAGGCAGGCGCCAGGCAGGAGCTGGCCGGGGACTCAAACGGGGCAAGGATTGGGCCACGTGGTCAACGGTGTCTAACGCGGTGCGCACACGGTGCCATAACCGGGCAGGTATCGGAGAAGTCACCTTTTCGGTAGCGGCAACGTAACTCTTCATTGCGTACAGGTGACCTACCCGGCGACTGCAGAGGGGACAATCGGCGATATGACAGGCCAGCCAGCGTCGTTGTCGCCCGGACAACTCGCCATCAACAAAGGCTGACAGAGTCTCCTCAGAAACCTTGCAGTCGGTCACGGAACCACCTCAAATGTACCCATGCTGGCGGGCATATTCACGCAGTCGCTCCCGTAGAATCTGGCGGCCGCGGGATATACGGCTGCGGACTGTCCCCAATGGCACCTGAAGAACATTGGCAATTTCCCGATAGCTAAGCTCAAACATATCGCAAAGCATTACTGCCAGATGGAACTCGTCAGGCAATGATTGCAAAGCTGGCCCGATTGGCTCGTCCAAATATCTATCAACCACTGCACTTTCTGGGTCCGGCTGGTCGGATTGCTGCCACTGAAAGTCTCGCTGGCCGCCCTTGGTAATATCTTCCCAGCCCACAGTAGGCGGTGTTCGGCGGCTCTGGCGGTAACGGTTGATGTGGGTAGTAGTAAGAATCTTAAACATCCAGGCTCGAAAGTTAGTTCCGAGTTGGAACTGATCAAAAGCAGTATATGCTTTGACAAAGGCGTCCTGGGTTAAGTCTTCAGCCTCGGCATAGTTGCCCGTCAGGCGCAGAGCAGCATTGAATATGACTTGCTGCTGCTCTTTGGCCAGCCGTTCAAACTGCTGGCGAGTGTGCTTATCTGACTGTCCGCGTCCCAGTATACCCATTTAATGCTCTGGCACATGCGAACCGGGTATACCTATTAGTTACAACGGTTATTTATAGGCTCCAGTTCCCGGTTCGGTTAGTTGATTCTCCTGGCGAGAAGCTTAGACGATATGGGCTGACTTAATTGTTTGTGCCCGGCTCAGGCATGCAGATAAAAACTGTTGGGAGAGCTCCGGAGAGCCTCTGATGCACAGTAGAAGCTGCAATCCCTGGCTAATGTCGGTCTGGACAAACTCAATGCTGTCAAGCTCCCCACCCAGTTGTTGTACGCGCTGTACTAAGTCGCTGGGAACGGTAGCGCCGGATAGCAATGTTATCATTATGCGGATGTCAGCGGCATCTGGAGCGAGCAGAGGCTCCAAGTGTCTGACTGCCATCAATGTCAAGAAAATCAGAATAGTGGTTACAATGCCGGCGGCGTACCAACCGATGCCGATGGCCAACCCAACCCCGGCACCAGCCCACAAAGAGGCAGCAGTGGTTAGCCCGCGGACTACGTTGCCATAGCGGATGATGGTACCGGCTCCCAGAAAGCCCATGCCAGTGATGACACCGGCGGCGATTCGGCCCGGGTCAAAGTCATCCCCCGCTACTATCTGAGACATCATCATAAGCAAAGCGGCACCAGTGGTCACCAGTATGTGAGTACGCAGCCCGGCGGGTCGGGCGCGCCGTTCCCGCTCCGATCCTATCACCCCGCCCAAGGCGAAGGCGACTATCAATCGCCGGACCATTATCGGCCAGGGTAGCATCGCTATAGTGTCCATTACCCACCTACCTTTCGCCCTATGCTCCGATTATACAACGGAGACGGTCCTCCCCTGCCAGCCGGGGGGCAAGGAGTTGTCTGATTGGTGGTATCAGCGATCATAAGCACACCGTTTGATGAATTCCCGCAGCGGCTCCCGTATCCGTCGGAATAAGCGCTCTATCCAACTGCGCTTGGTCAGAGCTTGCTGCTGTTCGGCGGTAAATTGGCCAGGAGCAATGTGTTTGGTTAATTTGTGTACTCCGCGCCAGTCACTGTCACACAAAAGCGGAAACAGCAACGCAGCCAAGGGATTGGAGCCGGTTATGATACTGGCGGCGAAGTCAACCAGCACCGGCTGGCCATGCTGGTCAACCAGTATATTGGTCAGTTTTTCCAGGTCCCCGTGGGCTACTCCCCGACGGTGTAAGTTTGTGACTAAGGCGGTAAGCACCTCCAGGAAATCATCACTGAGTTGCTCCGGGGCCGCGGCCAACACGGGCTGGGCCGCAACTCGCTCTAAGACGAGGATGCAGGGGCCCAGAGTGCCGTAACAACGCGGCACTCCCTCTACATCCTCCAGTCGCTGATATGCAGCCTTTTCTCTGGCTACCAAAAATGACCCTAACAGGCGCTTAAACCATGAGCCCTGGGTTGCATAATCCTTGATTACCAACTCGCAGCCGTTCAGTTGGACGACTCGGACCGCCGGGCGAGCTGCCTGGCCCGGACGGGCAACGGCAACGGTCAGTTCTTCCAAGCGCTGGCGTCCCAATTGATTCAGTTCAGTTACTGTGTTCAACTTACTCCCTCGGGGTCGGTAGGCAAATGGTCAGCCGAGCAAGCGACCTGCGGGGACCGCCAAACCGGATGGGAACGTATCGCCCCCTGCGGACATTTCTGGCACTCCAAGCAGGAGATGCAGTGAGTACCGTTTACCTCCTGGCGGGGGTCCAAGCCTACCGGACAATGCTGGACACACCAATCGCAGTCGGTACAGGCCTGAGGATCATAGGTTATCTGCCAGGCACTTATGCGGTTGAACAGGGAAAAGAATGCCCCCAGCGGACAAATCACCGTACAAAAAGGCCGTCGCGTAAATATCATGGCAATCACAGTTACCAGTAAAATAGCCTGTTTAATATACCACATTGTGCCAATCCCGGCCCGCAACTCCGGATGGAGGAGTGGTTGAAAGATACCCCCCTGCAGGGCACCTTGGGGGCATAGTTTAGTAAACCAGGGCTGGCCTGTATAATAAGGAATAGCAAATACGCCAACTACCAATATTACGTATCTAATGTAGCGGCTCCAGCGAGGCAGTTTGTACTTTCTGCGATGTATTTTGGCTAACAGATCTTGTAGCCAGCCGAATGGACACAGCCACCCACACATCATGCGGCCAAACAGAGCCCCAAAGAATATCAAAGTGCCCAGAACATATAAAGGTAAGGCGGCCCACAGCGATTTGCCGCTGGTCAGGACGCCGCGTAAGCCAATACTGGAATACTGCAAAGCACCGATGGGGCAGGCAAAATTGGCTGCCGGACAGGCCCAGCAGTTAAGCCCCGGGTAGCAGAAGCCCTTAAGTGATTGCAGAAAGTAAGAATTGGCTAATAGCGTTGAGAGAAACTGAACAGTACCGCGATAATAAAGCCAACGTGATCCCGCTGGCTGCTTCATATTTTTGCCTCTAAGGTAAGTCCGGTCATCGCTTCACCGTATCCCACTGATGGGCGCTGACGCCTCCGATTAGCATCCCGGCGGCCAACAGGGCCATTATCAACCACCACCGGCGGAATTTCATAGTTACTGGATTACCTCACTGATTTATCAGTTGCGACTTACAACAAGCTTTGCAAGTACTCAATGTCGCCGCGTAGAGCATCACTTTTGTCACGGCTTTCGGTGGGAGCGAACTCAACGGCGATGTAACCGTCATAGCCAGCCTCTACCAGTTGACCGACCAGGGGCGCGTAGTCTATTACTCCGTGC
>JALGTV010000108.1 GCA_029821215.1 Candidatus Zipacnadia bacterium
CGAGAATGGATGACACCCCGCTATAAGCGCATTACCGACTTTGTCAAGCAAGCCGGCACTGAGGTGTTCATTGTTGACTGCGACGGGGATATAACTCAACTGGTGGAGCACTGGTTGGCCGGGGGCGTCAATTGCATGTTTCCGTTGGAAATCGCGGCCGGGACAGACCCCTACGCTATGCGCCGTGAGTTTGGCCGGGAGGTACTGCTAAAGGGTGGAGTGAATAAAATAGAATTAGCCAAGGACAAAGCGGCTATTCGCCGGGAGGTGGACAGAATACTGGACCTGGTCGCTGACGGCGGCTATATTCCGCATGTGGATCACCGCGTGCCGCCTGATGTCAGCTATGAGAACTATCTGTATTACTTGAAGACCAAGCGCGAGGCTCTGGGCATACCTGACCCGTGGGCCGCTGGGGGCCCCCCTGACCCTGATCAGCTTGAACCAGCCGAGGATGTCTGGTAACCGAAAGGATGACTAAAATGAACTTGCCGCCCACCATGGTTGCGCCACTGAGGTCGTTGATTGTGCCCCGCAACTGCCGCCGCAAACGGGTTAGCAGTTGGGATACCACCGGTGCCAATGACGACCGCTGGCACCTAAGCGCCGGTGAGAGTCGCGTTTTGGCCGACATCACCGGCCCCGGATGCATCAATCATATCTGGATGACCTATCAGAGCGAGTCCCCTGCCCCCTATCGGCGGCGTATATTGCGAATGTTTTGGGATGGGGAGAAAAATCCCAGTGTCCAGGTGCCTTTCGGCGACTTCTTTGGGGTGGGTCACGGGCTCAGTTCGCCCTACGAGTCCGTAGCCCTGAGTGAAACCGCCAGTCCTGCCTTTAACTGCTGGTGGCCCATGCCGTTCGCTATCGGCGCCCGTATTGAGATAGCCAATGAGGACATTGATGGTATTCTTTACTTCTATATTGACTATGAGGAGTATGACCAGCCTATCCCTGAGATCCTATATTTCCATGCCCAATATCGCCAACAGCATCCCTGTGATGGCATTCCGGGCAACGAGATCAACCTGGACGGGACCGACAATTATGTCATTTTGGAAGCCAAAGGGCGCGGCCACTATGTCGGCTGCAACCTCAGCATCCATAACCAAGCTGGTGGCTGGTGGGGCGAGGGCGATGATATGATTTTCATTGATGACGATACCTGGCCGCCATCCCTGCACGGTACGGGCAGCGAGGATTATTTCTCCCATGCCTGGGGTATGCAGGACCAGCGCGGCCTGTATAACGGTACCTCCCTGTATCCCCACGACCACGAGGACTGGAAAGGCAAATGGACTGTCTACCGTTGGCATATCCCTGATCTGGTTGATTTCCAGCAGCGCATCAAAGTAACGATTGAGCACGGGCACGCTAACGACCGGTCTGATGACTACTCGTCGGTAGCCTATTGGTACCAGACCGAGCCCCACCAGCCCTTCCCGCCGCTGCCGTCAGTCACCGAACGTCTGCCGCGGGACGTGAGCGAGTGAAGCAAGCAGGCAGGTAAAAAGTAAGTGGAGGCGAATCACATATTGATTGTCAATTACAAACGGGAGGAGGCACTAAGATGGCTCTGACAGTGAAGAAGGTAACAGCCGTGAGTGTGGACGTGGAAGACACGCCGGGAGTGGCGGCGAAACTGACGGCTAAGCTGCGCAAGGCGGGCATTGACCTCAAAGCCCTGGCCGGCTGGCCCAAAGGCGAGGGGCAAGCGACAGTAATGGTCATACCCGAAGATGTAGACGCTCTGCGGAACTTGGCTGCCCAGGAATCAGTGACGACGACTGAGGAAGCCGTGGTCTGGGTAGAAGGACCTGACGAGGTGGGGGCGTTGTGTGATTTCACGGATAAGCTCGCCGCCGGAAACATCAATATCGTCGTCTGCCAGGCTCTGGGCGTCGGCGGCAATTTCGCCGCTGTGTTCAGCTTCGCTGACGAAGCAACCGCTGACCGGGTTATTGAACTGACAAGCTGATAGCCCCTGGACTTACGAAGACCAATGTTGGTCAAGCACTTGACGCAAGCGGCGTTAGATAGTAAAATAGCATGTTTAACTTCCCTATCCGGGAGGCGCCACGGATAACCACGAGGACACCTACACGGAAACGAAGTTTTCAGTAGACCTCAGACTAATAATTGTCGTTACAATCGGCACATAGCTAAAGGAGGCAACACAAACAGAATATGGCTAACAAAATCAAAGTTGCGTTTATTGGTTCTGGGGGTATGGCTAAGCAGCATGCACCGAATTATGAGAAAATTGAGGACGCCCACATAGTAGGGTTCTGCGACGTAGTGTCAGAACGGGCGGAGGCGATAGCCAAGGAATATGGTGGGCAGGCCTTCACTGACCCCACCGAGATGTTAGACACCGTGGAGCCCGATGGCGTCTACATCTTGCTGCCACCCTTTGCACACGGAGAAGCGGAGTTTGCGTGTCTGGAGCGGGGGATTCCCTTTTTCGTGGAAAAGCCCATTAATCTGGATTTGGCCCAGGCCGAAGAGATAGCGCAGGGCGTGGCAGATGGTGGGCTGCTGACCTCGGCGGGCTATCTGAATCGCTATCGCACCGGTATCAATAAGGCTCGGCAGATGCTTCAAGATGACCCCGCGGTACTGGCCCTGGGCGGCTGGATTAGCGGAAGCCCGACCCCCGACCCCAACTTCCCAATCAGCGTCTGGTGGATAAATAAGTCCCGAAGTGGCGGACAGTTCATTGAGCAGGTAACTCACACGGTGGACCTGGTACGGTTTTTGATGGGTGAGGCTACCCAGGTAGCTGCCGTCAGTGCCGAGGGGTTCAATGTGGGCATTCCTAATTATGATATTGAGGATGCCTGGGCAGTTTCCGTCAAGTTCGCGTCCGGGGGAGTGGCTAATCTGCACGCCTGCTGCGCCAGCAACACTAGAGAGAGCATAAGTTTGGACGTCTACGCGAAGAACTGCTCTTTCCAGTTTACTGGCTGGGAGCATAACTGCAAGATCTTCCGCGTAGGCGAAGAGGAGCCTGAAGAAATCTTAGGTGGTGAGGACGTCTTCTATCTGGAGGATGTGGCCTTCGTGGAGATGCTGCGCAGCGGCGATCAAAGCAAGGTCCAGTCGGATTATGCTGATGCTGTTAAGACGCTGCAGATAACCATAGCTGCCGATCAGTCAGTGGCGACCAAGAAGACAATCGATCTGTGATCGTGCAGTGATAGAGTTAACATTATCGTTCAGTATACCCTGGTGACCCCACGGTCACTTATATACCATACCTAAGTCAGGAGATATTAGAATGCAACAGCCAAAGATCGGTCTGCAACTGATAGTCTATGGGCCACGCCCCACTGAGGACTTAGAGGGCGTAGCCCAGGAAATCGCTGCCGCTGACTACGACGGCATGGAAATTGGCGCCGACGTCGTTGACGCCTATAATGCTAATCAAGTCAACGACATCCTGGCCCAGACGGGGCTAACTCTGTCTGCGGTTCACACTGGCTACGACGATTTCGCCAATCCCGAGCGGGTTGACCAGTTTCTACAGTTCCTGAATGCCGTCGGTGGAAAGTATCTAATCTGTTCAGGGGTATGCCCGGGATTCTTGCCCTCCAAGGAGGAGGGCCTCGCTGCCTATCAGAGCGCCGCCGAGACCTTCAATAAGGTGGGCCAGCAGTGCCAGGAGCAGGACATAACCTTCTGCTACCATAATCATGCCTTTGAATTTGAGGAATATGACGGGGTCAAGGGCATCCATCGCCTGGCTGAGCTTACCGACCCTGACCTGGTTAAGTTCAACATTGACGTCTATTGGGTAACCATCGGCGGCGAAGACCCGGCTGAGTTCCTCCACCGCTACGCCGACCGGGCCGGATACTATCACTTCAAGGATGGGGCACCAGGCTCTTTTATTGAGCTGGGGCAGGGCATTGTTGATTTGGTGTCCGCCCGCCAAGCGGCTTTGGAAGTAGGAGTGGATTGGGTAGTCTGTGAGCAGGATACCACCCAAAAAGAAGTGCAGGTATCCATCACCGAGAGCCGTGAGTACCTGCGCTCTATCGGTTGGTAATGCTCAAGCCACCGGCATATCTATGCCGCTGATGAAAACTGGATCATAATTGCGGGACGGTACGTATGAAATCCACGGCCGAGATATTTGGCTTTAAGGAGACGGCATAATGAAATTCTACTTAGTGACAGATTTAGAAGGCGTGGCAGGCGTCTATCAGTGGGAAGATCCTGAGGACCAGAGCCTGGAGAACCACGAGCGCCGTTGCCGGCAGCGGCGGTGGTTAGCCAAGGAGGTTAGCGCAGCGGTTGACGGTCTGTGCATCGGCGGAGCTACTGAAGTAATAGTCAACGATGGGCATGGAGCCGGTTATACTATCGACCTGGACTATATGGACCAGCGCGCGAAGGTTATACACGGCCACCAGCGGCCTTTCTGGCTGCCCTATCTGGATGAGAGCTGTGCGGCCACTGGTATAGTTGGCGCCCACGCTAAGGCAGGTACTACCAACGGTTGTTTGTACCACACGATGCATCGGGGTATCCGCGACTGGCAGTTTAATGGCATCTCAATGGGCGAGATGGGTCTGCAAGCGGCTACAGCTGGCCACTATGGCGTCCCTTTTGTGCTTTGCACTGGGGACGCGTGGGCTTGCCGGGAGATGGAAGAGCTAATTCCCGGGATAGTAACCGCACCAGTCAAGTACGGCATGAGTCGCCTCTCGGCACTAACCTGCACCCCCGAGGAGGCGCAGCGGATAATCCGAGAAGCTGCCGAACAAGCCATGGCTGTGGTCGATAAGGTAGAGCCGTTTAAGCTCGACAGTCCCATTCACTTCCGCGATGAGCGGGTTGAACCGACCTTTGACGAGGAAGATGCTCAGAAAGGCTTCGAGGTGATCAATGCCCACGTCCGAGAGGCGCAAGCTGACGATATTATCCAACTGATGGGTTTGATTTTTGGATATGATTTAGGCTGGGAACCGTTGGAGTTTAGCCCGGCGTGGACCAGCTAAACGGAGAAAATTCCCTCATATAAACTAAGCATTACTCCTCAACCCTTAGGCCGAGTCGGTAGAAGCCCAGCTTCGGCCGCCAGTCGTGCCCTGATACTCCTTTACGCCGTCGGTGAGGGCCGCGGATTCGTGTCAGGCCGAGTAAGGAGCTGGATTGCATTGTGGGTTCTCCTCTCACATTGTAGGCAATCCATCGCCGCCTGCGGCTAAAAACAAACCGACCTTCGCCGTTGCAGCGAAGGTCGGCCCTAATCTGCAGACTGTCGGCCAAGTGAGGTTGTTAGAAGCCGGCTAACCACATTAGTGGCAGCAATTT
>JALGTV010000109.1 GCA_029821215.1 Candidatus Zipacnadia bacterium
ATACTGGCATGGCCACTGGGAAAGCCATCTTCAGCGTTCGGATCATCGGGACGAGACTGGTTGGTTATCTCCTTCACTAACAGGGTGGCCGCGCCGGTAGCCAGCAGGGCGTCACCGGCCTGCCGGCCTACCTGCTCCTGCTCGTCATTACCGAACACTACCAGGCTGGTGGTAGTAAGCACCGGCACGGAAATACCTATGTGGGTAAGCGTATTAGCCACGTCACTGCTCAGGTCCGGCCGGGGTGCCGCGGATGCTGGCGTTCGGCACCAAATAGTCAATAGTGCCAGTATTGCTAACGCAATCCTTTGGCGCATAGCATTCTCCTGTTATTGGATGCGCGGCTGACTGGCGCTACAGCGTCTCAGGGCTAAACATCACATTGAGCACCTCCTGAGCGGAGGTTTGACCCTGATGGACTTTGGTCAGGGCGTCGTAGCGTAGGCTCTTCATACCGGACTGCAGGGCCATCTTACGCAGTTGACTGGCGGTGGCTCCCTCGGGTATTGCGACAGTGGGAGCAGCCGGTGCCCCGATGAAATCTTATCTTCTCGGCCTGTTCAGCGGACAGACCTAAGGCGTCCAATTCCTGTTCGCTGGGCGGGTAGACTTCCCGGCAGTGAGTACAAATCCGTCGCACCAGCCGTTGGGCCAGCACGCCCATCAGCGAAGAGGCAATGATGTAAGGAGGAATCCCCAAATCTACCAGACGAGTAGCGGCGCTGGGCGCATCATTAGTATGCAATGTGCTGAGGACCAGGTGACCAGTAAGCGAGGCCCGAAACGCCATCTGGGCTGTCTCCAGGTCCCTAATTTCACCAATTAGGATCACGTCAGGGTCCTGGCGGAGAACATTGCGCAGGAACTCAGCGAAAGTCAAACCAATAGCCGGAAGGACCTGCGTCTGGTTAAGCCCCTCAACTTCATATTCAATGGGGTCTTCAATGGTGGTGATATTCTTGGTTTCGTCGTTGATGGTGTGCAAGGCGGCATACAGCGTAGTGCTCTTCCCGCTGCCGGTGGGACCGGTGACCAATATCATTCCCTGGGGGCGAGTGACAAGGTGCTCAAATTCCTCTTGCATCTGGGGCAGGAATCCCAGTTGCTTCAGCGAGACGAACACGCGACTCTTATCCAGGATACGCAGCACTGCTTTCTCTCCCCAAAAAGTGGGCAGAGTAGAGACGCGCAGGTCAATGGGGCGGTCATTGATGATGGTATCGAACCGCCCCCCCTGGGGGAGGCGGGTCTCGGCGATATCTTCCCCGGCCAGAATCTTGATGCGGGAGAGGACATAGCGGTGCATATCTTTGCGCAGGCTGGTCGCAGTCATAAGCTGGCCGTCCACCCGATAGCGCACCTGCATGCGGTCGGCCCGCGGCTCAATGTGGATATCGGAAGCCCGCATGTTCACTGCATCGCTAATAATAGTCTCTACCACCCGCACCACGGGGGCATCGTCGAGCATGCTCATCATCGCGCGGTCCACCCCAGCGGCCGTTTCCGTATCGGTGACCGTAGCCGAGATATCCTTTACCTGTTCACTGACCATAGCCTGGGCTCGGGCTTGGGCCGAATAGTAGGTTTCAATGGCTTCTATAATCTCCGCCTCGGCTATCTCCACTGGTTCGACTCGCCGACCGGTACGAGCGCGAATCGCGTCAATCGCCAGTACATTAGTCTCATCAGCCATGGCCACCAGAATGCGCTCCTGGCTAATCTGCAGAGGCAACACGCAGTATTCTTCGGCCAGGGAGCGGGGAATGCTGCGCAACGCGTCCGGTTCAATATCATAGGAGGCCAAAGCAGCCTTGTCGCTGCCCGGTGAGGCGGAGGTGGCGGAAACTGTTTCCTCCGGTTGTGTATGTCCGGCCTCGGCGGCCAACTGGTCAGCACCTTCCATAGCCTGGGCTATTTCACTGGCTGATACATAACCCAGCGCCAGTAGACTCTGTACCAGCGTGGTGCCGTCAGCCTTGGCCTGCTGGCGGGCTTCCTCGGCCTGGTCGCCGCTTATTATACCCTTATCTATCAATATTTGGGCCAGAGCTTGGTCATCCATCCCAGCCATAGCTGTCTCCCTCCGTCGGTGGCGGTAACCCTATCAGATGCCTATTCTTCTTATTGCCACTCATTATTCACCAGCCAATTACTATTACCTCTCACCAAACGGCAAGCCCACCGATTCCCGCTATGCCGGTAATCGCTCCTATCAGCATTGCAGTATCACAGAATTGTTCTGTTGTCAAGGAGGGATTCCAAGAAAGGACGGCGAAATAGAAACTACAGGTAGTTATACTACATAGAAAGGGGGATAATTATCTAAGAGAAAGTACCTATGCCGGCAGGTTCATGGTAGTACCAATCTTAGAAAGGGGAAGACCGAAAATGAATAGACTGATACGGCTAACTATAGTTGGGTTGTTGGTTTTGCTGGTAGTGGTAGGAGCAGGGGCAGCGCAACGGGTATTGCGGGCACCCAAGCCGCTGATCATGAAGCCCCAGCCAACATTAAGGTTGCAACTGTCGGCTCTGCAGCGTTCGCAGGAGTTCGGGCAGGTGCTATCTGAGCACAAAGTCGCGGGCGACAAGCAGACTGAGTGTATCCAGCAGTTCCGTAATCTGCCGGGTGATCTGCAAGAAAGCCTGCTGACGGCGATGAGTCCCAAATGGGCTGAACGTATCGCTTTGCCTACCGCTACGCTGCCAGTGGTCAAGGCTATAGAGATCATCAGGCGGGGGCCGATTCTGCGTCTGCACCTAAGGATCACTGACTTCTGGCCTGACGAGGGTTCTCCCGACTGTTGGGCCTATGCCTTCGGGATCCTGCTCAACGATGACTGCCAGATATACTTTGATGGCAGTCCCGTAGAAACTCACTATCTGGGCTGGGGTGTAGAGTTCTTCCCCAACTCACTTGCATTTCGCGTGCCAGCCGGCGCAAGTTTGGGTACCGAGCATGATGTGTATGTCCATAATACCGCGACCGGGAAGGACAGCGCCACCAAACAGTATCGGATAATTGCGCCCCGTGGCTATCGGGGCTACTGGGGTTGGAAGTTCTCCAACTTCAGTCGGCCCACCATTGCTTGGCACCTATTCCGGGATTTCTTTGGGGCGGCTGCGGTGGAGAATCCTGATGGCAGCCCCAAGCCGGCGGCTGAAGCATGGTATCACTCTCGTTATAAGGGTGTCGGCGGTGGGGGTAACTGTTACGGGATGAGCGTTTCCAGCCTGCGGGGGTACAACGATGACATAAGCACCTACCATCATGCATGGTTTGCCAATCCGGCCAACCATCAAAACTTTGTCTGGCAGTACCCGTGGTGCACCGAGACCCGGGAGAGTGTTCAGGAGGACCAGGGCGGACAGCTCAGCCTGGAGATAGCTACCTATATCAACAATTATTACAACACCCAATCGCACCGAGATGTCTGGAATCGCGTGCAGTCAAACCTCCTGCCCACCCGCCCGGTGTTGGGTATGTGGAGCGGCACTGGAGGACACGCGGTGGTATGCTATGGGACACATGTTAGCGGTGACGACCACCAAATCCGCTTGTACGACAATAACAATCCATACTCAGAGACAGAAACTGGGGCCCACGATCCCAACGTAGCCCATGTGGCTTGGGGGGCCAACACCTTCAGCTACGGAGGTTACTCCAAGGCCATCTGCTTGACTTACGCCGAGTGCATCACCCCGCCGCATCTGCCCACCGAGGCAGTAGGGGGCTTGGGCGCGGAGACGGCTATCGCTGTAGTCGGGGCTGATACCGAACTTCGGCAGATTACTGACGAAGATGGTCACACTTTCTTCAATGCCGACGGTACGATTAACGAAAACCCGGCGACCCGCATCCCCTTCTCTATGAAGTTCATTCCGCTAACCGGCGGGCCGGTGCCCCCGGACGCCCCCCAGACCTTTATCTTCACTCACGCAGCGGGTAAGAGTCTGAGCTTCAACTTGCAGGGTGCGCAGTCCAAGGTGTTCCATTTGTTTATGCCTGGCTCGGTCTTCGTGGCCGAGGGAACCGGCACCGGCCAGGTCCAGGTGCGCAATATCGCGCAGAGCAACCGTTCGCTAATATTGCTCAACCCCAGCACCTTCCAGCCGACGCGACTGGAAATAATCAAATCGCTGGCGATTGGCGACCGGGTGTTCGAGTTACAGAACCTGCGTAACCTGGGCACTGAGAAGCTGCAGCTAATTCCAGCCGCCGATGGATCCTCACTCCAAGTCATCGGCCAACAGGGCGCTGAGTTCGATATGATCCTCCAGGGCCCGCGAGGGCAAGGTATGCACCAGGGTAGTTTCCTCAACATTGGCCTGCAGGCGGGCACCAAAGCCATCCTGCAGCCTACTCAATGGGGCAATCTATCTCAGGGTAGCCTTGACCTGCAACTGCGCAACCTGCAGAACAATCAACTCCAGCAGCGCCTGAAGATCAAGGGGCGGTAGCAGGTCAAAGACTCGGCTAAGGTAGTATCCCCGGAGCCGCCTGTTACAGGGCGGCTCCTCTCATTGTTATTTGGCTCAGGCAGGAAAATGTGGCAGCAGGGAGTAATATAGATACAGGCGAAGGAACCATTAGCTTCCACTATCAGTCTGGGCACATACTAACGTGAAAATAGTTGATAGATACATCCTTAAGGAAATACTGGGGCCATTTGCGGTCGGCATCCTGACCTTTGTGGTACTCATTACCGGCCACATCCTGTTCACCGTTGTCCAGGTTATCGTTGAGCACGGTGTGTCACTTCCCAATGTCGCCAAGTTTCTGATGTTGCAGGTGCCCCGCGCCACGGTACTGGCTCTGCCAATATCCACACTGCTGGCCTGCTCGTTGGGCCTTAACCGGTTGGCCTCCGAAAACGAACTGACCGCCTTCCGCAGTGGTGGCACCAGTCTGCTGCGGCTGGTCGTGCCGGCCCTATTACTGGGAGCCGGCGCCTCAGTCCTTGGTCTGATGTTCAGCGAATATCTGGTGCCGTGGGCCGACCGGGAGGCCGAGCAGATGCTCCACCAGATTGTACTCAGCCAACGTAGCCTCGCCTTCCGCCCCGGCAAATTCACCAGCGCCGGGCCTAATCTGCACTTTTTTGTCCAGGACGTAGATACCCGCCGCGATCAACTTAAGGGAGTGCATGTATTCCGTGTTCAACCTCGGGATTTGCCCCTGAGCTTCAAAGCTGACCAGGCCAGCTTTACTGCTCACGGCCTGGAGACCACTGAAGCCTGCTTCTACCACCTCGATAAAGAGGGTAATCTGACCTGGGGGCCCGCCCAGGGCGTCAGCATTGATCTCCAGGAGGCCTTGACAATGTCGTCGGGACAGGTAGAAACACTGCAGAATATGAAAATCAGCCAATTGTTGGCCCAATCGCGGCGGATGGAACAGCAGCATCCGGGTCAAGGTCGTCGGTACAGAGTGGAACTGCACTGGCGGCTGGCCCTGGCCGCCTCCTGCCTGGTGTTCGCTCTGCTGGCCGCTCCCATTGCCCTGCGGTTCGGCGAAGGCCAGAGCCTGGTGGGGGTGCTGATGACCCTGATAATCGCTTTCGTCTATTATGTGCTTATGCTATGGCTGCG
>JALGTV010000110.1 GCA_029821215.1 Candidatus Zipacnadia bacterium
TAACCTTCATATCATGCAAAGTGAAGGCAATGTTGTTTTCTTCGCTATAGCGCAGGATGACATCACGGGAGAAGGTGCGGCTGGTGCCGCCAAAAGATACCGTAACCGACCCTGCTCCCAGGGTAGCTGTACCCGGGCCGCTATGGGAAAAGGTGAGAGATTCGTCGGGGAAACCGTAGCGGTACATCACCCGCTTAAAGTCATCGCCCAGCTTGACATACTTGTGGGGCTGCCACAAGTGGGTGCGGGCGTAATTACAGCTTTCGGCGGCGACGGCAATGACCTGAATGTAACCGTCACGGTCTAATACAAAGCCCAATATAACTGGCCCCCGCTGATAAATCCACTCAACTTCCCCTTCCTCTAACTCTACCCAGACAGGCAAAGCCCAGATGGGAAAAGATCCGCCCGGGGCAGCGGCAGCTCCTGGCCCACCACCACCTCCTGGTGCCCCAGGAGGTGCTCCCATGGCGCCGGGAAAGGCGCCTGGTCCGGGAGCCATAGGACCAGCGGTAGGACCACCCGGAGCAGCCATAGCCCGGCCGGGAGGCCCACCGGAAGGTCCCATCATCGGTGAGGGCATACCTGGGGCACCCGGGGCGCCCATTGGCATCCCTGGCATCCCGGGCATTCCTCCCATCGGGGGAGCGCCTGCCGCGGCGGGACCGGCCGCCGCGCCGAACTCTGGTCCCTGACCGACTACAACGCCGTCGGGCTCTCCGTAGACGTCTAACAGGTCAATAGCATGTTGGCCCAACCGCATACCGGCTAACTGCACTTCGCGGGCCTGGACACTACTGCTGACCGCCAATAGTAGCGTGACCGCGACCACGGCAATGAGAATGGTCCTCGGGAATATTGCTTCTCTCATATCGGCTGTCTCCCTTCGCTGTCAATAGTACTACGATTCGGTGGTCCGAATTATGACGCGCCTGGCTATTATGCACAGCCGTACCAACATTCTATAACATAGTAGCAATATAACTGTTAAATGTCAAGTCCAATTGGCGCCCAGCAGCGGCTGCCCCCGGCATCGGCAACTATCTGAGCCAGGTAGTCAGCCTCCTGACGCAACACCTGTTGGCGCTGAGCGGGAGGGAATTTCGCCAAGGATTCGTCCTCAATATTAAGTCCGCCGCGATAGTTAGCGGTGGCTAACATAGCGATGATCTTGTGGTGATCTACATCGCCCTGGTGGATGGGCGCTACATATTGACCATACTGCCAGCCCAGCGTCCGCCGCCGCTGGCGGTAGCGAACCGGATAGGCAATGTTTTTACAATGTACATGGCAAACGTTAGCGGTCAAGCTCTGGATAATGTCGTAGACACTGTTGAGTGGATATCCCGCCCAGTAGAAATTGCCAGTATCTAATGTTACCCGAAACCGGGGCGAGTCAACCATATCCAAGACGCGCTGCAGCCAGCGGGGGTCGTTGCCTTGAGCCCCGTGGTTTTCAATACCCAGCGGGATCTGGCAGTCGTCCGTGGCGGCCAGCACCTGCTGGACCGTGTCGGCGTATATGGCTACCCGCTCCTGCCACGGTACCTGCTGCTGGCCGGTCATAGCTGCATCTATGCGCACCGCCTCGGCGCCCAGCAGTTCACCAGCCCTGATGGCCCCGGCCACCCAATCAATCTCGGCCTGCCGGTGGGGCGCATTGAAGTTGTTGGGCACAAACAGCGCTGATATGTGCAGCCCTCGCTGCTGGTAGGCCTGGGCAGCGGCACCCATTTCGGCTTCATTTCTCACCGGCAATTTGGGGCTGCCTAAGGAGCCATCCGGGGAGGGAATCCTTAGGTTATAGTCTACGGCCAACTCCACCGCATTTAGCTCCAACTCTTCCAGTGCTTCCAGAATACAGTCATATCCCGCCTGAAAAGCGCACACATCGCGGAGAGCTACATACATTGATATAGCCTTTCCTCACTATCTTTCATCTCCAGCATCCTGAGCTTTCGTCGCTCAGGGTAAAATCCCTTTGTGACTGAATCCACGGTAATAAAAACTTTCCGCAACTTGACGAGCAGGCGACTGTGCCATATACTACTGATAAGCCGCACCGTACGAACAACTTATGGCTGGTGAAGTTGTCATACAATCGGTGACACCTGTCAAATGAAACCCAATTGGGTCCAAATTATTAGTCCGCAAGCAGGAGACCACTGTCAAGGTGGCGAAATAAACCAGACAATTGGCAGTTATCCGCCCCAACTATAGCGTAGCTTCTGAAAGGAGAACATCATTATGCGCAAGATCGAGTTTATGCTGCTGGCAGTAGCAGTTATCACGGGAAGCGTGGTTATGGCGGTAGTTGGGTGTGGTGGTGGGGATGAGGCGGGGATGTATTTTAGCATTAGTGAACGAGCTTCGTGGGCACCGGACGGGAACCTCGCCTTTGCCGCATTCGGCGGCAATGCTATGCTGTACGTTTACAAGGTCAACGAAAAAGGCCAGCGCGTGGTACTGCTGACCCAGTCGGACAATGATGAGGACTTTGACGATGAAGGTGGGTGGCACCCAGCCTACAGTCCGGATGGCAGCCTTATTGCCTTCGCCTCCCGGCGCGGCCCCAGTCCGGCTATCTGGACTATGGATGGAGATCTGGGCGACCGGCAGCAAGTGCAGCGGATTACTGATGATAGCGGCCTGGGTAGCGATGAGCAGCCCAGTTGGCGGCCAGACGGTAATGTCATCATCTTCACCAGCACCCGCAACAATGGTAATCACGACATCTGCGTGATTAACAGTGACGGCACCGGGCGCGTTGACCTATTGGCCACTGGTGCCGAAGAGCAGTGGCCCATGTATAATCCGCAGAACGCTGACCAGATAGCTCTCCAAATCTCAGACCACGACAGTCACCCCGATGCGGCCATAGCGGCCTTATGGGATAACGATAATGATACGGACATCTGTATCTATGACACCGGCACCAGTAGCTATAACGCCCTGGCTGCTGCCAACAGTCCGTACCGCGATGAAGCGCCGGCATGGAGTCCTGACGGAACGAAAATCGCCTTCCACTCTAACCGCAGCGGTGACTTTGACATCTGGGTGGTGGAGATAGCCACCGGCACGCTGACCCATATCACCAACGATGCCCGCTCCGATGGCTTCCCCATTTGGAACGAAGATGGCAGCCGCATCGCCTTCATCCGCGACCGGGAACTGTGGACAGTGGCTGCCGACGGCACCGACCCGGAGCGGGTAACTCGCCGGTTCTAATGTGGCAGACACAGCAAAATCCAGCCGACGGGCATAGTGCCAGCCAGGCATGAAAAAGTTGCGAGACGGCAGCCCTTGTTATTGCTAATATTGGGCTGCCGCTGATTTATTGCTATGATTCCCCTGCGCGATAACATCCGATCGCTACATAGGCCGGTAGTCAATATCGCCATCATTGTGGCCTGTGGGGTGGTGTTTATCTACCAGTTAGCTGCTCCCCAGGCAATCCAAGAGCTGGCCTTTCGCCCTGCCTATCTGCTCTCCCCCACTGTATTTACTAAGGCCGGGGCCCCGCTGGTATTAGGCAGCCTGGTCCTGTCCATATTTATGCACGGTGGTCTGCTTCATATCGGCGGGAATATGCTGTTTCTGTGGGTATTTGGGGACAATGTAGAGGATAGGATGGGGCATTTGCGCTATGTGGTCTTCTACCTTCTGTGTGGAATATTAGCTACCGGGGTGCACACCCTTGTAGCCCTGCTGGGGGCATTACTGTCCGGAGGTGAAGTCCTGGCTATTCCGGTGGTGGGGGCGAGTGGCGCAATTGCCGGTGTGCTGGGGGCGTACTATGCCCTATTCAGGGGTGCGCAAGTCCAGGCGCTGGTACCCATATTTTTCATATTCACTGTGGTGAATCTACCCGCGGGGCTTTTCATCATTATTTGGTTTATTATGCAATTGTTCTCTGGCGTTGGCTCACTGGGTATGAGTACCGGCGTGGCTTTTTGGGCCCATATTGGCGGCTTCGTGGCCGGGCTGTGCTTGGTCAGACTATTCGTTCCGCCTCGCCGCCGGCCACGTCCTCGCGTAACCACCTTGAGGATAGATTAGGTCCACTGTCCCAACACCAAAAAGAGCTTATCTACCTATTTCAAGTGGTCCGCTTTTTTCCCACAGTAATAGAAACGACAAAAACAGTTAACGTCTCTGATGAGGACGCCGAGTGCTGAATATCCGCTGCAGTAGCGTATGGCCGATCAGCAGTGCCGCCCGCAGCCATATCCCTATCCCCACCAGCCAGCGGCTGCCAAACCAGCCGGCCAAATGTTTGCTGTATAGCCGGTACATGCTGCGATGAAAGTTGATTATGGTAGGGATGACCGCCTTATTAGAGCTGTGGCCAACGGCATGAATGACCTGGGGTTGCGGCGTGTATAATATTTGCCAGCCAGCCTGATGGGCCCGCCAGCAATAATCCACATCCTCCGACCCCCAGAAGAACTGGTCATCCAACAGACCAATGTCCTCAATCAGCTCTCGCCGGAGCAGCATACATGCCCCCGAGACCCAATCTACCGCGCGCGTCTCATTGTGGTCCCAATTCGACATCAGATAGTCAGTAACACTCCTGGCGCCGGGGACAAGTCGGCTCAGGAAGGTGTGGCGAAACAGGGCAGCAGCTACCGTAGGGAAGTGGCGACAGGAATACTGCAAGCGGCCGTCGGGATAGAGGAGTTGGGGGCCGATGATACCCGCCTGTGGATGCTCATCAGCAAAACTCACCAGCTCATCCAGGGCGTTGAGGGGCACAATCGTGTCTGGGTTTAGCAGGAGAATGTAGCGCCCGCCGGCCTGTTGTATCCCCTGATTGCAGCCAGCGGCAAAGCCGCGGTTTTCCTCATTAGTGATTAACTTAACTATGGGGTAGTGCTGCTTGATCGCAGCGACCGTGTCGTCAGTAGAAGCGTTATCAACAATAATGACCTCAAACGAGACCCGGCTCTCCGGACCATAGATGGAATTCAGGCAGGCAAGTAGGTCATCCCGGACGTTCCAACTGACGATACAGACGCTGACATCAGTCGGCGGGCGGGGAGTCACTCGCGCTCTCCTGGGGCTCTTCAGCCTCTTCTATCAGCATTATGGGGATGCCATCGCGTATGGGATAGCGTTTGCCGCAGCCGGTGCAGACAATCTTGTCGTCCCGCAGTTCCACAGGCGCTTTGCAATCCGGGCAAGCCAGCACCTCTAACAATTTCTCGTCAATCATATAATCATCTCCTTAAACGCGTAGGCGGGGTTCTCCCTCTAACAATTTCTCGTCAATCATATAATCATCTCCTTAAACGCGTAGGCGGGGTTCTCCAACCCCGCATTCAGCCGCGAGCTGCGCAGGTTGAGAACCTGCGCTACGCGACTTACTTAGATTTACTTAACCCCAAGCGAACAGCCACGTCTTCGAAGACGCTATAGGCTACCGGCACTACTAATAGGGTCAAGAAAGTAGAGCTAATCAGACCGCCGAGGGCAGTTAGCGCCAGAGGCCGCCACATCTCGGAGCCTTCCCCAAGCGCCAAGGCCATAGGGATCATAGCAAAGCCGGTAGACAGCGCGGTCATT
>JALGTV010000111.1 GCA_029821215.1 Candidatus Zipacnadia bacterium
AATCAGACCGCCGAGGGCAGTTAGCGCCAGAGGCCGCCACATCTCGGAGCCTTCCCCAAGCGCCAAGGCCATAGGGATCATAGCAAAGCCGGTAGACAGCGCGGTCATTAGAATGGGGCGCAGCCTAATCCTCCCGCCTTCAATGATGGCCTCCCGTAGTGCCATACCCCGTTCGCGGAGCAGATTGATAATTTGCACTAACAGAATAGAGTTGCTGACCACAATGCCGGTAAGCAACAATATGCCCAGGAAGACCATCAGGCTGATGACAGTGCCGGTCAATAGCAGGACAATGCTAACTCCAATTATTTCCAGAGGAATGGCCAACATAATAGTCAAGGGATGAACCAGGGACTCAAATGCCCATAATTAGGGCAAGGCCCATCCCGGCAAAGGCTTCGCGGCGGTCTTCCTCCGCTCCTGCAAACTCATAGTCATAGCCCTGGGGCCAGTTGTGGCTAAGCGGTTTTATGCGGGCGTCTACATCCTTGAGAATATCGGTTAAGGCACGGTCGGGTGACTTACTGGCCGTGACCTTGACTACTCGCTGCCGCTCTTCACGGTTAATTTGAGTAGGGCCAGCGGCGGGCTTAATGTGTGCAATCTCGGTCAGAGGTATTACCTGACCGGTATATGGTGATAGGATAGTAGCATTTTTTACGGTCTCGATCCAGTCGCGGTCTGCCTCAGCCGCCTGAACTTTAATATCGTATTCTTCCCCCGCCTCGCGATACTTGGTTAACTGCTGGGTTCCCCGGACCAGGGTCTGGAGAGTAGCCGCCACCTGATGAGCAGTTATGCCTAAAGTGCCCGCCTTCTGCCGGTCAATGAACACCTGATACTCAGGCTTACCCGGCCGCCAATTGAGGTCTAAATCTTGCAATCCAGGTACGTCCGCAATCTCATCCATAACCTCATTACCCAGGCGGCTAAGCACAGGCAGTTCGTCTCCACTGATAGCCACCTCAATATCGGCCCCACCCATAGCGCCCGGACCCATTTCCCCAAAGCGAGCGGTTACCCCGGGCACCTGGGCGAACTTCTGGCGCAGGTCATCCTGGATTTCACTGGTGTGCCGTTCACGCTGGCCTCGGGGCGTTAACTTGCCATACAAAGTAGCGGTATTCACCCCGCCTCCGCCCATACCCATCATCATAGCGGCTTCAGCGCCAAGCTCGCCACCGGCAGCCCCGACCGACTGAAATTCGGGAGTCTGCTGTATTATTTGCTCCAACTTCTGGGTCATCTGATCAGTATATTCTATTGATGAACCAATGGGAGTTTCCACATTAACAAACACCTCATTCCTCTCCGTCGCGGGGAAGAATTCCAGGCCTACTAATCCCATTAGCATAAGACTGATAACGAAGGTGCCGCCGGCAATAGCAACGGTAATAGAGCGATGGCCCAGCGCCCAGGTTATGGCTCGCAGGTACCATTGGGTTAGCCATGCAAAGCCCTGTTGAAATCGCTCTAATCCTTTCTCTACGAAGCGACTGATTGCCCTAAAGGCACGCGGACAATCGCTAGGGGCTTCCGTTGGACTCTGTGGCGCAGCCATAAGTCGCGAACAAAGCAAGGGAACCAGGGTCAGGGCAACTACCAGTGAGGCGGCTAATCCAAACATTACTACCAGAGCCATGGAGCTGAATATCTCGCTAACCATTCCCCCAACAAAAAGTAACGGGAAGAACACTGCCATGGTAGCGATGGTAGCCGCCGTGCAAGCCATGGCTACCTCACTGGTGGCCGAAATGGCCGCCTTTATTACTGGCTCGCCTTCCTCTATATGACGATGGATGTTCTCTAAAACAACAATGGAGTCGTCCACAATACGGCCGATAGCCAGCACCAATCCGCCCATAGTCACTATATTCAGAGTCATATCGGCGAAGTACATCAGAACAAAGGTGGCAATCAAGGACATGGGGATGGAGACGGCCACCACCAGGGTATTACGGACGGCAGCCAGGAAGAAAAAGATGATGATAACCGCTAAGATAGCACCCTCAATGCCTGCCTCATACAAGTTATTCAGCGATTGCTTGATATACTCGGCCTGGTCAAAAGTAGCCTGTAACTCTACGCCCGCCGGTAGTTTCTCCGGCAGTGTCTTCATACCCTGATGGACAGCATTGGATACCTCTACCGTATTGGCTACCGACTCTTTGGCTATCGCTAACGCTACGCAGGGCTGGCCATTAAGGCGGGCAAAGCTGCGAATCTCCTTATGAGTATCTTTGACCTGGGCTACATCCCGCAGGCGAATGGCCGTACCGTTGTGAGCACCGATGGCAATGTCAGCAATCTCGGCGACGCTCTGGAATTGTCCTATGGTGCGAATTGTGTATTCTTTGGTGCCTTCAGTGGTATAACCAGCAGGGAGATTAAGGTTCTCAGCACGCAAGACGTTTTCAATCTGTCCCACGGACAGCCCGTAAGCGTCTAACCGCGCCCGATCTAACTGTACCAGGATTTCCCGCTCCAGGCCGCCATAAATGCTGGCCGCCGCCACTCCTTCCAGTTTCTCTAACTCTGGTTTGATAATATCATCGGTGATTTTCCGCAATCGTTCCATATCCTCCATACCAGTGACTTCAAGCTCCATCACCGGCATTATAGTGGAGGGGTCCATTTTGCTAATGAGCGGGCGGTGGGCATCTTCCGGCAACCAGTTAATGACGGGGTCAACCTTTTCGCGAGTATCAAAGGCCGCATCATCCATATCGGTGCCCCATTCGAACTCAAGGGTAACTACTGAGAGGCTGTCCCGAGAAATTGACCGGATGCTCTTAAGGTCCTCAACGATGGCCGCGGCTTCCTCAATGGGCTTAGTGACAAACTCCTCTACTTCCTCGGGACCGGCGCCCGGATAGCGGGTCACAACAGTTATCACCGGAAAGGTAATATCGGGCAGCAGGTCTATCTTCAGTTTATAAAACCCTACTATACCCAGCAGCACCACTGCCAGAGCAACCATATAGGTAGTGACAGGCCGATTTAGTGAAAAGCGGGCCGGATTCATTGCTCAGCCGTCACCCCCGTCCTGCGGATTTCAATCCGTTGTCCAGACTCTAGTCGGTCCTGACCCCGGACAATAACTTGGTCGCCCTGGTTCAGCCCACGGAGAATTGCAACACTATCAGCTTCCTGTAGTCCGGTCTGTACTTCCTTTTCTATTGCTTGCCCGCGTTCCGCAATGTACACGAAGCTCTTCCCGTCGCGTTCTATCACAGCCTCACGAGGCACTACCAAGACATTTGTCTGCTGTTCGGCGATGATCTCAATGCGCGCAAACATTCCCTGCTTCAACTTGCCCTCTGCGTTTGGCACCCGTATCTTAACCTCGACGGCCCGCGAGGCGGGCTCAGCGATCGGCAGAATCTCGCTCACAGTCCCGCGGAATGCAACGCCCCCCAAGGCATCAACCGTGACCTTCACCACCTGCCCTTCGTCTATTTCTCCGATTTTGACTTCGCCAATTTGGGCGCGGACGTATACCTGAGCATTGTTCACGAGCCGAAACAGTGGGACCCCCGGTAAGGCCGATTCGCCCGCGTCAATATTGCGCTGAGCTACAATACCCGGGGCCGGCGCTCGGATGTACGCATAACCAATTTGCGTTTGCAGGTAGCCCACGTTAGCCTTAGCCTGGGCAAGACCGGCCCTGGCCGCCTGCACGTCCTCTTCACTAATCTGGTTACGGGCAGCAGCGGCTTGAGCCATTTCCAGTCCGGCCCGCGCCTGGTCAACCTGGTTCTGGGCGGCTTCTACGTCCCTTTGCCGGATATCGTTTTGGGCTTGATTGGCTCTGGCCAGGGCCAAAGCGGCTGTAGCCTGTTGCACCTGAGCCTCGGCGATACGTATCTCTTCGCTGCGGGCACCTTCTCTAATTAAATCAAGCTCCTGGACGGCGGCATTGTAGTTGGCCGTGGCCACGTCATATTGTAATTTGGCCGCATCATACTGCTGTTGGGCGATAGCGCCCTCAGCCAGGAGCTGCTGGGCCCGGTCCAGATTCTTCTTAGCAGTATCCCGGTTAGCCTGCGCCCGGTGGACGGCCTCTTCAGCTTGCTGCTTCTGCTGGAGGCGGGCGCCCTGTTTGATTATATCCAGACGAGCTTGCGCTTGCTTGAGCGCCTCTTGTGCTTGCTGAACCGATGTAACTGTTTGAGTTGTTGTAATTTGGGCATTTGTCTGAGCCTGTTGGAGGCGGGCCTCGGCAGCTTGTAACTGCGCCTCAGCACTGGCAATGCCGGTGCTGGTTTGCGCGGCTTGCAGCCCCACCCCGGTTTGCGCCTGCTTCAGCCGAGCCTCCGCCGCGGCAACCGCTGCGCGAGCCTGGTTCAGTTGGGAAAGCAGATCCCTGTGCTCCAGTACGGCTAGCAACTGGCCAGCTTTGACGGCATCGCCTTCATCCACATATACCTTCGCTACCTTACCCGGAATCTTTGACACTACACTCACATCCACCTTAGCCTCTACTGTGCCGGTGGCTGTGAAGGACCGATAGATATCCCCTATTTTTACAGGCTGTGTCTCAACCGGTAGAGCCGGCTCTTCCTCGGCAGTTTGCTGGGCCGCCAGCTTGCTTTGCTTTAAGGCTCGCGTTAGCAAGACGCCACCCAGCACTAGAACGACCAAGATAATGGCAGCAACAAGTTTACGGTTCACTATCTATCACTCCTGTTCGCCAGCGAGGGGCAATTCATCATTAGATACATTGACTGCGCTGAGTAGTTCCGCTTCAGCCATCTGATATCCGTATAGAGCGTTGACATGGTTGGTACGGGCCGCGGTCAGTGCTACGCGGGCATCGGTGACCTCCACCGCCCGGCCCACACCAGCACTATAGCGAACCTGGGCCAGTCGCAAGGCTTCTTCGGCCTGCTGGACGGTTTTAGCGGTAGCCTGGAGACGAGATTTGGCTTCCTGCAGTTTCAAGTATGCGTCCTGGACCTGAGCTGAGACCTGCTGTTTGATCTGCTCAACAGCCAGTCGGGCTTGCTCCTGGCGGTGATAAGCTTGTTGCTCCTTAGCCGAAGCGGCGCCGCCATCAATGAGTGGTTTACTTAGGCTGAGAGTTACGTTCCAATTGTAGTCAGCCGAGAAGCCGGCCGCGCTCTTGCGTTGGTAACCGCCCATCAAATCAAGGTTAATGCCCCGCTGAGCGGCAGCCAGCCGACCCTGGACCTGAGATAGCTGGACGCTTTTGCGGGCCGCCAAGATCTCCTGACGACGCTGGCGCGCCAGGTCAATGCAGTCAGAGAGTTGCACGCTTATGGGGACAGGCTCAGGCGGAGTCACCAATTCAAGTGGAGTAGTCAACTCCACGGCTAATATCTGTTTGAGCGCTGTCTTAGCTAATTGGATACTATTCTCAGCGGCAATCAAGTCCTGGCGGGCATTGGCAATATCCACTTCAGCGCGGAGCACATCAAACTTAGGCGCTGCCCCCGCCTCAAA
>JALGTV010000112.1 GCA_029821215.1 Candidatus Zipacnadia bacterium
TGGCGCATACTCCACTGGTGGGCCTCGTTGCACTCAACAGGTATGTCATGCTCGGCATACCAGCGCATTGCGGCCAGGTTCTCGGCAATAGATTGCTCGGGCGGCCGGTTGGAGCGCCCATCAAGAGTATTGTACCAGCACAGCGGAATAGCTGCCCAGGCATTGTGAATGGTCTCTACGGCCAGTTCGGCCCACTTTATTAAATCCCGCGTGCCACTGTATATCCGCAGCAGGGGATGATTGCCCCAGCGAGTGGCCTCATAAATAGCGCGCAGGTCGCCGGCTGAGCGCAGTGGCACCCCGCCAGCTCCATCCAGCTCCGGTTTCATTTCGTCGGGGCGGAAGAAATGTTCCTGGGCATTCTGGTCGGGGCCGATAGAGAGAACATCCAGCACCTGCGCCTGGGCTATTTGCCGGGCGCCCTCTACTGTTGCCTCCACCGTCGGCTGACCATAGTGATGGCGCAGCAGCGGATACGGCGCTTGGCGGGCAACTCGCTCCTGGAGGGTATCTCCCCATCGTTGGGTGGTCTCTGCCTGGGCCTCACCCTTAAGATAAGCCAGGACTTCGTCAGGAGACTCATCACCACCAAACACTTTCTCAAACAGGCCAACGCGCTCGGCCTCCTGAGCAACTGGCGCAGTTCCCCCGAATACAAAGCGGCGGTCAGTTAGATCACAATCCTGAAGTTTGGCCTTCAGCTCCCATAGCAGCCGGCCACCAACATCGGGTGTCAGCCGATAGCTGACAGCTACCACCTCTGGCTGATGCTCCTGGATGGCGGCTACCAGCCGGTCCACGTCAATCGCCGGGCCCAAAAAGATAGTCTGGTATCCGACCTGGCGGGCCAAATCAAGGAAACTTAGGACACCAGCTACATGGACACAGTTGCCCAAGGCCGCCGCTACGATTTTCCCCTTAGGGTAGTCCCGGCTCACCTTCCATCACCAACCTTTGAATCTCTTGGATAGTCAGGCCCTCCAGGCCCAGGCGCTTGACAGTGCGCCCGGTAGCCCATAAATCCTGGCTCACTAACGCAGAAGCCAAACTAATTACTCCCCGCATGGTGGGAGTGTGGACGCCCAACATCTCCCCCAGCGACACCATGGGTACCAAGCCCATCGGCACGTCCTCCAAAATGTAGCGATGCATTACCGTAGCTGGAGCCATAATTCCTTTGTAGCCGGGGTTGTTCATAATCGCCTCGTGAAGGTCGCTGCCCGCAGCACTGTAAGCGAAGAACAACCAGTTGCGGGCCGAGAGGACCCCTACTCCCAGGGCGTCTCCTATCCGCACTCGCTCCTGGTCTACCCGCTCCAAAACTCGGGCCACCGCCGGCGTAATTCCCTCCAAGTAATATTGGAAGTTACCATGAGTGTCCTCCACCCGGGCGGCATTTATTGTCAGCACGGTCGGATGGAAGATTACTCCCACATTATTCAGACTGGTTTTGAGTACATTGTCACCGGGCACGAACTGGGGATAGGCTACCCGTAGGGCCTCAATAACTTCATTGGTGCGATAGCTGGGCAGCGCAGCGACCGGTACACTGTTCTTGACCGAGAAGATACGAGCTTGACCCGGTTGGGTCGCCCGACTGGCATAGATAAAGGTCTGGGCTTCGGCGACCAGCACGTCCGCTGAGCAGCCATGCTCATTCAGTATATGGCGAAACTCTAGGGCCCCGAAGGTGCGACCGGGATTCAGCACCACTATCTGTCCATCGCGCAGGTGGGGAGCACATTGCTCGGCGATGAAAGCGTGAGCGAAGGCCGGTACCACCACCATAGCGATATCTGTGCCAGCCAGCGCTTCGCCAGCATTAGTCGTGGCTACCGCTATCGTTCCCAGCCCTGTCTCCACCTCGTCCAGCCCCGGGCTCAATAGCTCAATCCCCCCTCGCTCTCGTACCGGGATTAGTCGCTCCTCTGAGCGATTGTAAAGATTGACCTCAAAGCCTTTCAGGGCCAGGTGGGCAGCCATAGCTGTCCCGCCATGACCTGCTCCCAGAACACAGAATTTAGGCTTGCTCTTACTCATTGGGCCTCCCCACAATCTATTGGATATTGTATGCGACTACAACGAGGCTGGTACCCGCTCGCGGCAGTGCCATCAATGGGCACAATTGTTATTTCTTCGGCCGAGTGGATTTTCCTGCTTGGAGGGACGTGACCACTGCATTTGGCTTGAGGAATCTTTGAGGATTTGGCCCAGAGCCGGCTAATAACCTAACTCGCGCTTGAGATTTTCATCCACGGTACCATCCGGTAGCACGTAATCAGGCGAGACGTAGCCTTCTTCTTCAAACCGCTTCTTCCGCACACATCCCTGGCCACCATTCCAACAATAATCCTCTACCCACTTTTTATCTATCAACCCCCGGTCATAATCCCGCTTGATACCCGAGGTCTCATTATACCACCGGCACAGATTCTTTGGCTTTTCCATTTACAATCCCACCTCGTCTAACACGGTAACTACATGCTTATTCCAGCCCAGAGGCATCATGTGGACGCCCTGGCATAAGGGCTGGAGGCCCTTAACCAGCTCAGCGGTAATCTGGATGCTGGTCGCCACCTTGTCGTCGGTCTCCTTCATTTGAGCAATCATCTCGTCGGGAACTTTCACGCCAGCTACATTATTGTTCATAAACCGAGCCATTCCCGCGCTTTTCAGCATCACAATACCCGCCAGGATCGGTACACCAATGTCCCCGACCTGCTTCATAAAGTCAGCGAAGCGCTCCACATCATACACAGCCTGGGTCTGGACAAACTGAGCCCCGGCTCTAATCTTTTTGTGCAGCTTCATTATCTGCGGCTCCAAAGGCTCGGAGCCGGGATTGACCACACAACCCAGAGTAAACCGGGGCGGGTCACCTTCCAGCTCATTGCCGACCATATCAATTCCCTCAGTTAGACCCTTGGCCGCCTGGAGAAGTTGCACTGAATCCAAATCAAATACCGGTTTGGCCTGGGGATGGTCGCCGAGGGTAGTGTAGTCACCGGTCAGGCACAGCACATCGGTAATGCCCATCGCTGCCGCGCTGAGTAGCTCCGACTGGAGGGCCAACCGGTTGCGGTCCCGGCAGACCATCTGCAGAACCGGTGGCAAGCCGGCTTCTTGGAGTTTCAGGCAGCCCACCAGACTGCTGGCTCGCATCACCGAGGACTGGATGTCGGTAACATTGATGCCTGCCACTCGGCCCCGACAATATTCGCCTTCCTCCACCATGTGCTCCAGATGGCAGCCCTTGGGCGGGGCCACCTCGGTAGTTACGATGAATTCCCCCGAATCTATAGCATCGCGCAGTGACATTTTGCGTACTCCCTTCGATTCTTTGCGGTACGACGGACGTGCCACCCGTCGTATCCATAGACAGGCGAGATGCCGGTCTTACCTTTGCAACTGAGCCGCATGTAGAGTGCTCTGCAGCAGCATGGCAGTGGTTACCGGACCCACGCCGCCGGGGACGGGAGTTATGATGCCGGCGACCTCGCTGGCGCTTTCAAACTCCACATCGCCGACCATCTTGGATTTGCCTTCCTCGTCCTTGATGCGGTTGATACCCACGTCAATCACGGTAGCGCCCGGTTTAATCATATTGCCCTTGATTAGCCCAGGCACACCCACTGCCACAATCAGGATGTCAGCGCCGGTAGTGTGCTGCTCCAGCATACCAGCATCACTGGTGCCGATATGGCAGACAGTGGTAGTGGCACTACTTCGGCCCCGTACAGGTCAATGCCGGTTTCCTCGACGAGCCGCACTACCGCCTGGGCGGTACAGGGAGCGCCCCCGGCGTGGCCCATCACCACTGCCCCCAGATTAGCGGGGTTGACTCCATCCACATCTTTGGCCGGGTCAATAGCCGCCTGCACGGCCCGGGCGTTAATATGGTCGGGCACCGGCATTTGCAGGATTATGCCATCTACCGCCTCATCGCGGTTGAACCGATTAATCTCGCCAATAAGCTCAGCCTCGGTGATGGCCTCATCCAGTTCCTTGAGTTCGTAGACAATACCGACCTCCTCACAGGCCTTGCGCTGCATGCGGGCATAGGCCCGCGCGCCCGGATTATCCCCGGTCATTACCGCTACCAGACACGGTCGTTGCTCTTCAGGCAGCTCAGCAATCGCGGCCTGGACTTCAGATTTAACGGCATCGGCAATCGGTCCACCTTCCAGAAGTTTGGCACTCACAATTACTTCCTCCTATCTTTTCCCAAACGGTTGCGAAAGGCAACCTCGTTCGGGGCAAGGATGCCCCTCTTACAGGTTCTGCAACAATCTATTATTGGGCCCGAATCTCGTTCCGTACGTAGTCAGCGGCGGCCCGGGCCAGCGGCTTGCATTCGGTCATTATCTGGGCCAGGCGCTGCCTCTTCTGAGCAATATACTCTTCATCCTTGATAAGAGCCAGGTTGACTTCCACGTTCAGCTTGGCGCAGCGCAGGGCAGCCAGGGCCAGCTCGGCTCCTACCCCCACATCACTAATCAGATTGGGATTGCCCTTTTCGGCTAATTCCGGGAGGACAGGAATTAGCTGCCCACACGCCTCGGCCACCTCCATCGGTACCTCGGCGGCCGCTTTGAGAGCTTCCTGAATAGCCTTGCGGCGATCCTGCTTCTCTTCCTCCGTGTCTCGGGGCAGTCCGTAGGCAGCCCCCACCTGGCTGTACGCCTCGGCGTCGGCGTCAGTCAGCTTTAATAGCCGCTGGCGCTGGGCTTGTAGCTTTCCCAGAATCGGCTTAATATCTTCTTGTACCTCAGCGAACTTCTCCCTGCCCACGGTAAAACTGGCCACCATCGCTGCTGAGGCTGCCGCCAAAGCGCCGGCCAACGCCGCCGCACTTCCCCCGCCCGGGGTTGGCTGATCTGACGCAAGCCGCTCGGTGTATTCGCGCACTGTCTCGTCAGTCAGTTGCATTCTTTAGCCTTTCTCACAAGTCTTGACTAAGGCCATAGAACAATGTCGCGTAGCGCAGGTTCTCAACCTGCGCTACCAAGTCCATCAGCTTCAGAACAGCCCGACAGTTGTGCCGTACTCATCAATGTCCACATCCACGGCCACTGGTCGAGTGGGCAGACCGGGCATAGTGCTCATAGTGCCGCACAGCGGATATAGGAAGCCTGCGCCAGTCGCGGGCCGGATGTCGCGAATGGGCAACGTGAAACCCTCCGGTCGCCCCTTGATGTCCGGGTCATGGGTCAATGATAGGTGTGTCTTAGCCATACAGATGGGCAGGTTGTCCAGTCCCTGCTCGGTGAACTGTCCTATCTTTCGCTCGGCAATTGGCGAGTAGTCTACTGCACCGGCCCCATATATCTCAGTGGCTATGGTTTCTATCTTCTCTTTGATAGAAGCATCCAGCGGATAGAGGAAGTGGAAATCATTGTCCTGGTCACAGGCAGCCACAACCGCCTCGGCAAGCTGTGCTCCACCTTCCCCACCCTTAGCATGAACATAGGTCTCTACCGCCGCCTGCGCGCCAGCATTAAGTGCCTCTTCGCGCAGGGCCTCGATTTCCTCGGGACGGTCACTGGGGAAAACATTGACAGCCACCACTACCGGTAGGCCCATCTTATTCATATTCTCAATGTGTTTAGCCATATTACCGCAACCAGCAATCAGCGCCTCCATATTAGGCTTCTCAATCTCTTCCTGCGGCGGTTTGCGGCCTGGTTTGAACTCAAAGGCACCCCCATGCAGCTTCATAGCCCGGACGGTACTAACGATAACAACTACTGACGGAGTCATTTCGCCTACGCGACATTTAATGTTGATAAACTTCTCCGCCCCGCAATCCGCACCAAAGCCCGCCTCAGTAACGACATAATCAGCCAACTTCAGCGCCACTTTGTCCGCCAATATAGAGTTGCAGCCAATAGCGATATTGGCAAAGGGTCCAGCATGGACAATCACCGGCCCCCCATCCAGACGCTGGATAAGATTAGGCTTGATGGCATCCTTCATTAGCACGGTCATTGCCCCGGCCGCACCCAGATCCTCGGCGGTAACTGGATTACCATCCCTATCAAGTGCCACCTGAATCCGCCCCAGCCGCTCGCGCATGTCCTGTAGACCTGTAGTCAGCGCCAGTATAGCCATCACTTCCGAGGCCACAGTGATGTCAAACTGCGCCTCGCGGGGAATCCCACCCCGCCTGCCCCCCAGACCAATGACTATATTGCGCAGAGCCACATCATTCATATCCACTCCTCGGTTCCAGCTTATGGTCAGCGGGTCAATATTAAGAGGATTCCTGTGCCACAGGCTGGCATCAATCATGGCTGCCAGGAGATTATTAGCGGCTCCCACGGCATGGATGTCACCGGTGAAATGGAGATTGAGGTCTTCCATGGGAACGGCCTGAGCATAGCCACCACCCGCTGCCCCGCCCTTGATCCCAAAGGTGGGGCCCATAGACGGCTCGCGGAGGGTACTGATTACGTCCTTGCCAATGTACTTAAGCGCCTCAGTAAGGCCCAGATTGGTGACTGTCTTGCCCTCCCCTAACGGTGTGGGAGTTACCGCAGTAACCAGGATGAATTTGCCGTCGGGCTCATCCGCCAGCCGATCCAGGACCTCTAATCCGATTTTAGCCTTGTACTTGCCATAGTACTCAATTTCATCCTCCCGCAATCCCGCCTCTGCAGCCACATCCCTGATGGGCCGCAACTTCGCCTGTTGAGCAATTTCCAAATCATTAAGCATAGAAAATATCAACCCTTTTTAGAGATTCTGACAGCACTAAACTTCCTACATTGATGATTGGAGAGTTTTCGTTATCTATCGTGGAGGCGGGACTGTGTGACCCCGCTCTGGCCACCCATGCCTGATACTGCTACTGGCCTGATTGTCGGCATCGGCGTATTTCTACCTCAGTGTGGTCAATCAGGCCCCCCAGAGGCACGCTCTGCTTACGAGCCCGTACCACCACTTCGTCCACATCAAAATTCGCCAGGAGCGCCTCAGCCACATCATGGGCCAGTGCCTCGATGAGTTGGTAGCGCCGGCCCGACTGGATACTCTCAACCAGCTTATAGACGGCCTTATAGTCCACGGTATTGTTCAGGTCGTCGCTGCGGCCGGCCGGCTCCAAATCCAGATACAGCTCTACATCTATCGCAAAGCGTCCTCCCCGTGCACGCTCGCTTTCCTCAACGCCGTGATGACCATAGAAACACATATTGACTATGCGAATGCAGTCTGGTTGCGGCACTTAATCATCTCCTGCTTCCCACCACAATTTGCTAACGGTTCTGTACAACCAGCCGCAGCTCCGTGGCAATAACCGCCACCCGCGCATCAAAAAAGCCCACTGGTATCTCCTGGACAATCTGCAGCTCATAGCCCAGCCCCAATGAAACGTGAGCCTGCGCCGCAGTCAGGGAATTCAGCAGCCTATCGTAGTAGCCACCCCCATACCCCAACCGACCTCCCCACTTGTCAAAGGCAATGCCGGGCGCGATTACACAATCCACTTCTGCCAACGAAGTGGGCTCACACTGGGCTACTATTGGCTCACGGATGTCCCAGATGCCCGGGGCAAGCTGCTGGGCGGGATCGGTGATATAATATAGGTCCAAGCTATGGGTCGCTATGTTGACCCGGGGCAGGATCAGCCGCTTATCTGCTTCCAGCGTCGCTTGCATCAGCCAGTTGGTATCTACCTCCGAGCCAAAAGAGGCATAAAGCATTACCGAGCCAGCCTGCTGGAACTCCCATGTCTGGACCACTCGCACACTAATAATATTGCTCTTGTCCAGTCTTTCTTCCGCTGAGAGTTGATCGCGTTCCCACAGTATTCTGCGTCTGATAGCCTCTTTGCGCTGCTCTTCAACTGCCAGCATCACCATTCCAACCTCTCACGATTGCATCGGTCATACGGGCCACTTCGGACATCTGGGCGACGTCATGTACCCGGATGATGTCGGCACCGTTGATAATAGCGGCAGCACAGATGGCAGCAGTTCCCCATAGGCGCTGATGTACAGGACGGTTCAGTACCGCGCCAATGGTAGACTTGCGGGATGGGCCCACCAGGATGGGCCGGCCCAGGCGGCGAAACTCCCCCAGGCGGCGAATAATCTCCAGATTGTGGTTTACGGTCTTACCAAACCCGAAGCCCGGGTCAATGATTATCTGCTGCTCAGAGATTCCCGCATCTACAGCCGCCGCAATCCGCTCAGCCAGAAAGTCACAAATCTCGCCGATCACATCTTCGTAAGTCGGATTTTGCTGCATGTCACCTGGAGTGCCCTGCATGTGCATCAGGATCACCGGCACCCCTGACGCCGCAGCCAACTCCAGCATCGCCTCCCGCCGTAAGGCATAGACATCATTGATGATATCGGCGCCGGCGTCCAACGCTTGCCGGGCCACCTCAGCCTTGTTGGTGTCAATAGATATAGGGACATCTACTGCTACGCGGATAGCCTCCAGTGCTGGTAACACTCGGTCCAGTTCTTCTTGGGCAGTAGCCGCGGTGCTCCCTGGCCGAGTCGATTCACCCCCAATATCAATTATGTCCGCTCCCCCGGCCACAAACTCTTCCGCCTGTCCCAGAGCCGCCTGAACACTGCCGTTGAGACCATCACCAGCAAAGGAATCAGGCGTCATATTGATGATGCCCATCAGCAAGGTGCGTTGGCCAACGGGTATTTCCCCATGCGGACATTGCAGCGGAGCAGGATAGTCTGACATCAGTGGATCATTATTCCCTGACAATTTTTGTATGTTCGTTCATCGAGCCGCCAGCTTTAGCTTTCCTCAACATTC
>JALGTV010000113.1 GCA_029821215.1 Candidatus Zipacnadia bacterium
TGTTAGCCGAAATGTCCCATTTGGCTTCTACTCAGTTAGATATTCTTCGGATCTATCCTAAATTCCTTCCGAGCATACCGGACTGCCCTCATCCGCCAGTCAATTCTCACCGAAATAAATCTCCAGGCCCCTCTGTAGCGCTTGCATCATCAGTTGCTGACCACTTAGGGACACAATAAACTGCTCGTCAGAGGCATTGGTTAGGACACACATTTCGATCGTCAATACCGGCACTTGAGAGAAGATGGACCCGGTCAGTGCGCCTTGTCGACTGCCAATATAGGTTGCCGAGTCGCCGTGGATTCCGCGCCCGGTAAGGTGACCAGTCAACACCTCTTTCATTCCTTGGTACATCAGCGCAGCCGCACAACGACTGGCGTTGATTACCGCCGGTGCAGGTCCGGTAACTCCATACCTTTCCCCTTGCCTGTCGGGGTAGTAAATAGTGAACCCGGAGTTCGGCGCCGCATCACAATGCAGCCTGATCATAATGTCGGAGTTATTCTCGTTAGCGATCTGTGCGCGGCGGCGGTTGGTGACTTTTTGGTTCTCCGCAGACTTGGTCAGTACCACATTGACTCCGCGAGCGATCAGCGCCGATTTGAGCTGCAACGCTATCACCCAGTTTATGTGATTCTCGGTGACGCCAGACGGCCCTTCGGTCCCCGCACTGGTTTCTGAGGGATGCCCCGGATCAATACAGATGGTCTTACCCACCAGCGGGTCGGGCAGTTTCTGCATTTGGGCATTAAGAGTCTGGGTAGCGCCTGCTGTCAGTGACAAATATTTGTCCCACTTCTGGTAGCCCGCGAGGAGGAGAGTGAGGCGATATTGCTGAGGCGCGGCCTGCGCCGAAGAAATACTGACCGTGCACGGCGTGAAGCCCTTGAAGTACCCATTGACGAATACCTTGGCATGCGCTGGGTGCGAGGTTAGCGACACGCAGGCTTCATCGCCGCTGGCGACAACAGCTACCGCCAGCGCCCACCCGACGAAGAACAGGACTTTATAGCGCCACAAACTGACTGGGTGTCGTTGCCTTCGTCGGGTGAGTGCAATCAGTGACGGCAGACTATGTGCCCCCTGTAAGTCCCTGCTGGATGTCATTAGGGTCGGGTCGCGGGACCATTGACTGGGAAGTTCATAACCTGGTAATCCCGGATATATTCCGCATTCTCCCGCTCAAGCCGGCTTAGTCGACTCTCACGGTACCCTGGATCAGGCTTGTACCATGACTGCCGGAGAAAGTAACTACGAATATACGAGTTATTAAATGGGCGTCCGTGGCGCGCGTAGATTTCATTTCTCATCAGGGTCAGTTGCCAATTGCTATAGCCTCTCAGGTCGCTATCGCGGACCTGCCGGGTGCGAGTGAACGGGGCAATTTCAGTAGCGGACTGTCCCGGTGGGGGGCCTCCAGTACTTCTTATGTATACTGTTAACGAGCCTGCCCCGGGCACCGCGATATCTACATAGCTGCCGTGGTAGTGAACTGTGCCGCCCAGCGCTTCACCGGCAAAGCGAAGGGGCACATGTACTCGGCTGCGGATCAGTCGCGGGGGTACGTCCAGGTAGCATTCGTCGCCATTGATATACGCACTGTGGTCGTTGACATACATAACGACTTCATCGCCCGCCCGATAGATTGTCACCATCTTGTACGCATCGTCCCACTCCACGGTGGCGCCGAATGACTCAAGAATCCCCCGCAGGGGTACCAGCAGCCGACCACTTTCCTCAACCCGGTTTATCCATATCTCCTGTCGAGCAACGGCTATAGCACTGACTAACAGCACCACCACCACGAACAACACACATGTACGCAAGTTTCGCATCTGGATTCCCTCCTCATTATGACAGGATTCTGCCATAGCGATCATTGTTTTAACAGACGTAGGCCGATGTGTTTAATATTATCGGCAATTGCTTGTTTATCTATATCTGGATCTGGGATTTTCCATATGCTTTATTGCTGTATGTGGCATTCTCTGTTTACTGCTCTGCTTCCTCCCGATGCGGATCATTTAGCTACAAAGCCCTGAGATTGGAACACCCCGGACGAAGATTCTGCTCTGAATTGAACAAGTGTAACAGCTTTTGAGCGATAGCAGACACAGTCCCGCCTGGGCATTGACGGCCACCGATGCAGCCAGTAATACCACCATCACTACAATGGCCTTTGGGGGCAAATCACTCATCATCTCAGACACCTCCGTGTTTTTGTGGGTATTATGTGCTCGGGGCGTTGGGGGTCAACTGCCGTTACTCCCCGCTTCTGGCCCGCCTCTCCTTGACCTCCCGACGATTTTTACCCGCCCTCTGGGCGGCTCTGGTTGCAGGATGAGCCACATTTGTGATATACTATCCTGTAAATTGCAGTCATGTTCTCCTGCATCACCGCGATTGAGTCAAATCTTTATTCCCTGATTGAAGCAAACTAACAATGAAGCGCACCTACCAACCCAAAAAACGAAGCCAAAAACGTAAGCATGGCTTTCGGTCCCGCATGAAGACCAAAGCCGGGCGTCGGATTATCGCCTCTCGCCGGCGCAAGGGTCGCCGCGAATTGAGTAAGTAGGCCTCTGCCTCTGGGGGCTTCCCATAATGGGTAAAGTCATTACCCTTGAGCGCCGCCGCGATTTTCAACGACTGTTCGCCCAAGGCCGCAGGTTTCGCCACCGGCTGTTGACAACTGTAGTTGCGCAGCGCAGTGATTGTGTGCCTGCCCGTGTGGCGTTCATAGTCAGTCGCAAGGTAGGCAAAGCTGTGGTGCGCAATAAGGTACGCCGCCGGCTACGGGAGGCGTGGCGGCAGCGGTTGGCTGGCATTGACCAGGCGGTGGATATAGCCTTTGTGGCCTCACCAGCGGCGGCAGTTGCCACTTACGCTGAGCTAATGGCCGTTATGGATGAGCACCTCCGCCAGGCCAGGCTTGTCAGCACTTGCACCAATCAGTAATTATGACCAGAATACTTGCCCAACTACTAATCGGCCTGATAAGGCTATATCAGCGGACTATCTCCCGGCTGCTGCCACCGGTGTGTCGGTTCCGCCCCACTTGTTCGCAATATACGATTCAGGCTCTACAAACCTATGGTTTGGTGCGGGGCCTGTTTTTGGGAGTGGGCCGTATCCTGCGCTGCCATCCTTTCTCGCCTGGCGGCGAGGATCCGCTGCCCTTGCCGTATCGTTCTAAGCATATCATTGACCATTGAAAGCACAAAACGTATACTATATAGCCCAACAGTTCAAACGAGGCATTCGCGACTATTGACAGCTTATGGGCTCTGTGGGGCTTACTATTGGCTATGATTATGCACAATAGGTGAAAGGATAAATGAAAAAGATTGCTGTAATCGGCAGTGAAGGATTTGTTGGTAGTGCTTTTTGTCAGATGCTTGAGGGGTTTTATGAGATTGTGCGCTATGATCCTGCATTGAGTGAGAAATGTGCCTCTATTGAGGAAGTTAATAGCTGTGTGTTGGGCGTTGTATGTGTGCCTACACCTATGAGCGATGATGGTTCCTGTGATATATCGGCGGTTGAGCAAGTAGTTAGTTGGCTGGATGTGCCAGTAATTCTGATTAAGTCCACCGTTGCTCCGGGTACAACTGAAAATCTGATACACAAGTACGGCAAGCATATCGTTATGAGCCCTGAGTACGTGGGACAAGGCCAATACTACATACCCCCTGAGAAAGAAATCTACCGCGATATGAAGGCCGCACCCATGGTTGTCCTTGGGGGCAGTGAACGCGATTGCACCTACGTTATAGACTTACTGGTGCCCATTCTGGGTCCAGAAAAACACTACTACATTGTTGAGCCAACTGAGGCCGAGCTAATCAAGTATATGACGAACTTCTTTATTGGTCTAAAAATTACTTTTGCTAACGAAATGTATCAAATTTGCCAGACTTTTAATGCCAACTGGTACAAAGTGTGGGGCGGCTGGGCGCTTGACCCCCGATTTGATGCTATGTATAGCGCCGTTTTCCCTGATGACCGGGGTTTTGGAGGCAAGTGTCTGCCCAAGGATATCTCAGCTTTAGCCGAAGCCGCGAAAGCAGCCGGTTATGATGCACGGTTAGTCAGAGAGTGTTTAGCCTCAAACCAGCGGTTCCGGAAAATGAATGAAGATGATGACAATTGATGCCGGCGCCAATCCAGGCGGCAGAAACTGGCGGAATATTGGGCTGTTGGTCCGCGCCGGGCACCTTTGCGCCGCGTATGCAAGGGGAGCATCCGATAGAATTTATGGGAGATCATTACTACCGTCGCAAAAACATCTGACCGAAATCAAACTACCTTGAGTTGATTGACTATATGAGTATGGTACGAAAAGATCGCTGCATGACAGTATTGGTTCTAGCCGGATTGATAATGGCAAGTGCTGCCGCAGTCACGGCTGAGGATTCTCTGACCACCCAGGAGGGCCTGCCGCCCGAGTTGGTAATCTCTTCCCAGACTCCGGTTGAGGAACAGATTGCCGTCCTGGAGTCTCTGGCTGCTTATGCCGAGCAGAACGCCCCTCAGGGCGGCTTCCTGGCCGGCTGTAAGAGCATGGTCGCTGGCGAGACCAAGCCCCTTTTTATCAGTATTCCCGATTTGGTCGCCGGCGTCGAGGTTCTCAAAGACAAATTGGTGGCTGTTGAAGGGATATATCAAACCATTGGCGAAGATCGCGCTGCCTTCCTAACGCACGGAGGCATCTGTCACATAGCTTTGGCAGGCGGCAGTTCGCCGACCGGTTTCGGGAAGGAAGGGCCAGAAGGGCTACCCGCCCGGGCCGAGGGCATCGTTGAAATAACCGATAATGGTCTTCCCTTAGTGCGCGCCCAGAAGCTCACTCCCGCTTTAGTTCTCACCCATATCCGGCTGGCCCGCGCCTACGAGGTAGCCCAGGAGTACGAGAAAGCAGTTGAAAGCTACAAGAAGGCCACCAGCGCCAGCACCCAGCAGCCCTATCAGTTTGCTCCCTTTGCCAATTCCCATGCCGCCGCTCTATCCCTGCACCAACTCAGCGACCCTAAGCAGGCCCGGGGGCTGTATAGCAAAGCTTGGAATGCCTACACCAAAGAGCGCCCCGATGGCGGGCAGTATTATACTTGGGTGCTTGCCGATGGCACCTGGAAAAAGGAATCAGTGCGCGAAGCCATTGCTGAGCCACTTGATAGTCTGGAAAGGGATGGACTCTGGTACAAAGTG
>JALGTV010000114.1 GCA_029821215.1 Candidatus Zipacnadia bacterium
TAGAAGTCTCAGTGCCACGAGGCACCGGAAAGAGCAACTGGGAGGCCTTCAAACTGGGCCGTTCGGTAGCCGCCGCTAACGATCAACAGAAGGACGATAGAGTATGATTTGGGATGTGCGTAATGAATGTATGAGTAGTGATGAGCGCCAGGCTATCCAGGTGAAGCGCTTACAGGCAATGATCGGTCGGGTGAAGGGAGCGGTCCCCTTCTACAATCGTGTTCTGACTGAGGCGGACATTAATCCCCAGGACATAACCAGCCTGGATGACCTGGCCGAGTTGCCCTTTACTACTAAGGATGACTTACGCCAGAATTATCCGTATGGAATGTTTCGGCAAGCCCACTGTAGTCGGCTATACGCGCGCCGATATCGCGTTGTGGGCTGACATGATAGCTCGGTCGCTGTGCCAGGCGGGTGCCGTCCGCGGCGATATTCTGCACAACGCTTATGGCTACGGTATGTTTACCGGGGGGTTGGGGCTGCATTATGGTGGTGAATTATTAGGAGTGGCGGTGCTGCCGATGTCGGGCGGCAATACCAAGCGGCAGATTATGATGGCACAAGACTTTGGGAGCACCCTGTTATCCTGCACTCCCTCGTATGCTCTGCGGCTGGCGGAGGTAGCTGAGGAAATGGAAATAGATATCGCCAGCTTACCACTGCGCAGCGGAATTTTCGGGGCTGAGCCCTGGACCGAGGAAATGCGCACTGAGATTGAGCAGCGCCTGGGCCTGAAAGCGTATAATATCTACGGTCTGAGCGAAGTAATTGGTCCGGGAGTATCCAACGAGTGTGAGTACCAAAACGGCTCGCATATTAACGACGACCATTTCATTCCGGAAGTTATTGACCCCGATACTGGCGAGGTGCTCCCCGATGGTCAGGAAGGTGAACTGGTCTTCACCTGTATTACGAAAGAGTGTCTGCCCCTGATACGTTACCGTACCAGTGATATTTGCAGCATTACTCACGAGGTATGCGAGTGTGGCCGCACGACTCCACGGATGAGTCTGGTAACCGGCCGTACCGATGATATGCTCATTATCCGCGGCATTAATGTGTTTCCCTCGCAAATCGAAGCGGTGCTGCTGGGTTTTGAGGAGGTTGAGCCTCACTATCTGATTGAAGTAGACCGGGAAGGAACACTGGACCGGTTGAGCGTACAGGTGGAGATTTCTCCGCGGTTCTTCACTGACCGTGTCGGGGGGTTGGAAGATCTGCGCAAACGCATCGGGGACGAACTGGAGAGCGTTTTGGGGCTGAGCCTGGAAGTGACTTTGATGGAGCCTAAATCCATCGCTCGCAGTGAAGGCAAAGCCAAGCGGGTAATAGACAACCGCGAGCTCAACTAACCGCTATCTCGTGAGGCGTCAGCAAGAGTTTAACACCGGGAAGGCTGATGAAAATGAATAGAGTCCAACAAATATCGGTATTCTTAGAAAACAAATCGGGACGGCTGGCTGAAGTCACCCAAATATTGGCCGAGGCGGGCATAAACTTAGTAGCTCTGTCTATTGCCGAGACTTCCGACTTCGGTATCCTGCGGTTCATCTGCGACCAGCCCGCCCAAGCCGCCGAAGCATTGCAGGCCGGTGGTTTCTCCGTGGGTCAGACCGAGGTTCTGGCCGTGCAGGTTCCCCACCGCCCGGGGGGACTGGCGGAAGCGGTGGAGGTAATCGCGCCGTTGGACGCTAATATTGAATATCTATATGCCTTTGCCGGTCACAGTGGTCGGGAAGCAGTAGTGGTAATGCGACTGGAGAACGGTCGTACTCAGGAAGTCGCCGAAGCTCTGCAAGCGGCTGGCTATACGATACTCTCTGCGGCGGAGGCCTACTCATCTTGAGATAGAGTTCGCCAGATATGGTACTCGCTGCGGTCTGACCGCTGTTATAGTATCTCACCTTGTCCGCTTGCCTGAGGGCAAGGTATTAGCAAGTTGAATATCACACTAAGGAGGGAGTAAAGATGAAATCAGCAACAAAGAAGTTCGTGCCTGTTGTAACCGCGGTTTGCCTGGTGGGGGTAGTGGTTCTGGCTTTTTGCCTGGCAGGATGTCCGCCCAAGCCCCAACCCACTCCACCAGGCCCGGTGCCCGGAGCACCCACACCGGCCAAGCCAGCGCCCAGCGGAGAGCCGGTAAAGATCGGGGCTATTTTCAGTGTCACCGGTCCGGCCTCGCCATTAGGTGACCCGGAAAAGAAGACGGTAGAGCTGCTGGTGGATCAGATTAATGAAAATGGCGGCGTGTTGGGACGACCCTTGGAGGTCATTGTCAAGGACGACAAGAGTGAGCCGACCGAGACGGTGTTGGCTACCAAGGACCTCATTGAGGGCGAAGAAGTGGTGGCCGTTATCGGTCCATCGCGGACCCCGACTACAATGGCTATCAAGGATTATTGCCAGGAACAAGAGGTGCCGTTGGTATCGTGTGCCGCCGGCAAGCTCATTACTGATCCGGTGGTTAGCTATGTATTCGCGGTGCCCCAGACCAATGCCCTGGCCGTCCAGGCGTGCTTTGACTATCTGGACAGAGAGGGCATTGACAAGGTAGGTTTCATCTATGTGGCCAATTCCTATGGCGAAGATGGCTACAACAATGCCAAGGCCATTGCTGCCGAGCAGGGCGTAGAGTTGGTGGCTGTGGAAACCTTCGGCGGAGAAGATACCGATATGACCGCCCAGCTCACCAAAATCAAGGCCGCCAACCCCGAGGCTATAATCTGCTGGGGGACCAATCCCGGGCCGGCCATTGTCTGTAAGAACGCTCAGACCCTGGGAATAGAAGTGCCCATTCTGCAGAGTCACGGTGTAGCCAACATGAAGTTCATTGAACTGGCCGGAGATGCTGCTAATGGCATCCAGTTGCCGGCTGGTCGGCTAATTGTCTACGATCAGATAGCAGCGGACGATCCACAGAAAGAGGTTCTGGATAAATTCGCGGCGGATTACAAGGCCAAGTATGGCAACCCGCCCAATACCTTCGCTGGGCATGCCTATGACGCTCTGTGGATAACGGTGAAAGCGCTGGAACAGGCTGGTGAGGCTGACCGGGCCAAGCTACGGGATGCTATTGAAAAGACAGAAGGATTCGTGGGAACCGCTGGCATCTTCAACTATTCGCCTGAAGACCATAATGGTCTGACTGCAGATGCATTCGCGTGGGTAGAAATAGTTGATGGCGCCTGGAAGCTAACTGAATAGCAACCCAGCCGCTCGGATAGGTCGTGGCGGCAATCAATCACTGGCTGCCACCACGGCTGCATGCCCGTTGGGCAATGCGATGTCCGTACTCTTCTCAGTCACCAAATGTACCGTCCAGCGCCCTGCACAATATAATAAAGTAACTATCAAACCCCAACGTGACCTGTCTGAACAGGCCGGGCTTACCTTATCGCTCTAACCGGAGCTGGCAATAGCTCAAAGCCTGCTGGGGTGGGTCGAGGCCTAAGTTATGAGCCTGGTTGACCAACTGCTCCAGTATCTTCTGACCGGCATCTCGGTGGGCTTAGTCTATGGGCTGGTGGGCCTGGGGATTACCATAATCTTCAATGCCACCGGGATCATTAATTTCGCCCAGGGCGAGTTCGTGATGCTGGGCGGAATGATCGCGGTTGCCCTGGTCAGCATAGGGTTGCCCCTGTGGACAGCGGTAGTTTTAGCAGTGGTCGCGGTTATGGTGGTGGCGCTACTGCTGGAACGTTTGGCCATACGGCCCCTACGGGGCGCTTCGGTTATAACACTTATTATTGCCACTATTGGCGCCTCTCTGGTTCTGCAGGGAGGCGCCAAGTTGATATGGGGCCCGGAGGCGGTCAAGCTGCCCGCCTTCAGTGGAGAGACACCGATTAGAATCGGTGGAGGCGGGATAAATCCCCAACGGCTGTGGGTGATGGGAGTGGCCGCGTTGGGCGTGGTAGGGGTGCAGTTGTTCTTCAAGTATACCCTCATTGGCAAGGCAATGCGGGCCTGCGCCATAAATCAGGCGGCGGCCCGGTTAGCGGGCATTAGTGCGGCACACATGGTCCGATTGAGCTTTGCGATGAGTGCAGTCCTGGCGGCCTTGGGCGGAGTGGTACTGACCCCGGTCGCCTTGATGCAGTACTCCCAGGGCACCCACTACACGTTGACGGGTTTCCTGGCGGCGGTAGTTGGGGGGTTAGGCAGTGGGCTGGGAGCGGTCCTGGGTGGGGTTATGCTGGGAATTGTTGAGAGTCTATCGGCTGGTTTTATCTCCTCGGGATACAGCAAGGCTATTGCTCTGGTAGTGGCGCTAATAGTGCTATGGTGGCGACCCGAGGGACTGGTCAGGCGGCGGCGTCCATAACTGCATAATTTGGCTCAAAGGCATATTAGAACTATGGTAGGTAAACGCGTGACCAAGATAATTCGGATAGTGGGCCTGGTAGTGTTTGCAGCAGTAGTTGCGGCGCCTCTGCTACTGGGTAGCGCCTACCTTACCACCAGCGCAGTGCTAATTGGTATTCACGCCATCATTGCTGTGGGCCTGGGTTTACTTATGGGCTATGCTGGCCAGGTCTCGTTGGGGCACGCGGCATTTTACGGGATAGGTGCGTACTGTTCGGCCATTCTAACCACGCGGTTCGGCCTGCCGCCACTGGCGGCGATGGCCGCCGGGATACTCGTAACTGGTCTCATCGCCATTGTATTGGGGGCGCCGGCCCTGCGACTTCATGGCCACTATCTGGCTATGTTCACACTCGGCTTGGGTATTATTGCCCAAATCGTCTTTAACCAGGCCCGCGGGTTGACTGGTGGCTTCAGCGGTATTGCCAGTATTCCGCGATTCAGCATTGGCCGCTTCACGGCTGATACTGATGCGGAGGCCTACCTTTTAGTGCTGGCAGTACTCGCTATGGTTATAATCATGGCGTATAACTTAGTCAACTCTCGTCCCGGGAGGGCGTTGCGAGCTTTGCACGAAAGTGAAATAGCTGCCAGTACTTGTGGAGTTGATGTGGCCCGAGCCAAGTTGCAAGTCTTCGTGCTCAGTGCGGTCCTGGCATCAGTGGCCGGCAGCCTGTATGCTCATTTTATCACCTTTATTAGCCCTGATCCGTTCGGATTTGGGTTCTCAGTAGAATTAATGGTAATGGTGGTGGTCGGTGGAGCTCGCAGTGTGTGGGGGCCGGTAGCCGGGGCCGCCCTGTTCACGGTATTGGCCCAGTTTCTGCAGAAAGCCGGCGAGAGAATTCCTTACGTTGATGCCCTGGACACGGTACTTTTTGGGGTAGTACTGGTAATAGTGGTTATCTTCTTACAGCGCGGCTTAGTCAGTCTTCCTGACCGCTTGGGCCTCGGGGCGGACCACGGCCAGAAACAAGGAGCCTAATTGTATGGCAGCCTAATTGTATGGCTGACATCAAGGCCGGTATACAGACTGACGCTCAACCAGTTTTGGGTGCTTATGAGATTACCAAAACCTTTGATGGGTTGGTAGCGCTTGATCGCGTCAGTATCCAGGTTCACCGCGGAGAGATTCTGGGCATTATCGGCCCTAATGGTGCCGGGAAGACCACGTTGTTCAATGTGATAACTGGCATTTTCCCCCCTACGGGCGGGCAGGTGGAGTTCCAGGGCCAGGTAATTACCGGCCAGTCGGCTCATCGCATCGCGTCGCTGGGAATCGCCCGTACTTTTCAGAATATCCAGCTCTTTCGC
>JALGTV010000115.1 GCA_029821215.1 Candidatus Zipacnadia bacterium
TCGGGGCAAGGGTGCCCCTCCCATAGTACAGGGCGGCAGGGGTTCAGGGCGGTAGGGAATCAGGGAACGACAGTTTAACGACAGTTCAACAGCAGAAGACGACAGAGAACGGCAAGGGTGTCCCCCCCATATTCTTCACCGCGTAGGCGGGGTTCTCTCCTTCGGCAGGCTCAGGACGGTGAGCTTGCCGAACCGCAACCCCGCTCGGATGGGCGCAGGTTAGAGAACCTGCGCTACGCGGGAGGCTTTAGCAACAGCGGTCGGGGCACTCTTCAGCAAGCTCGGGGCAGAGGTGCGCCTCCCCCAGCAATTCTCCGGCAGTCGGGCGGGACGCCTGACCTACTGTGAAAGCCGCAGACGACCTCAGGCCAGCTCGGCGGTCTGGATGATATTGGCCTCTTTGAGCGCCCGGATTATCTGGATGGTCTTTTTGAACTGGATGGCAATTTCCCCGTCGTTGACCTCCAGGCTGATACCGAGCTGATCCTTGCCGTCTGGTGATGTGATGTGAATGGTAGTCGTCTGGGCCAGCCCGGGCCCGGCGTCGCGCAGACAGTTCATTATCCGCTGCGGCAGCCGCCAGTCACCTTCTACAATCACCAGCATCCTGTTGTCGTCGGTCATGGTCACAACGCCTGTCATGATTATCCCTCTCTTCCTGTATACACACTACTACTGTCACGACTGGAAGTTCGCAAGTAATACTGGCCAAATGCAACTGGCCAGAGCCTATGACCACATTACGATGCCCTCGAGCAGTTTCTTCTCCTCCAGGGCGGTGAATACGTGGCCTGTTTTCTCAAACAGAGCGCCCAGAGAGCCACCGGAGTCTTCCACTTCGATGCCTATGGTCAGTTGGTCGCTGTGCTCAACGGGGCGGATTCGCAGACTGACTTCTTCGCCCAGTTCCGCCTCCTTGAGACAGTCAAACATCTGCTGCGCCGTCTCCCAGTTGCCGTCCCGGCTGACAGCAAAGGCCGGCGGCCGCTTCTGTATAAAGTCAACATCAAGCGGCAATGGCTGCGGTAGCCCTTCAGGCATCATTTCTGCTTTTTCGCGGTTCAGCAAACTCATTGGCTCTATCCCCCTTGCGTGAGTGCTCAGTCCTCTCGCGCCGGGCAACGTGCTATTGCACATTGCGGCTCAAGGTATTATCAAGATTATCTCAACCTATTCATACCCAATATTGAGATGGCCTAAACCTCCGTATAGCAAGAGAGACAGTTTGGGCGAACCACCTCACCTCTCGTTGCCCCCGATGTGTTCTTAGCAGACCTGTTTGATGCCACTGGTGCCGACGATGTCGGCCCTGTCCCCATATTCGCAAGAAGGTCATCGTCGCACTGATGATGAAATGATAAGACAATCCGAGGAGGTGGATAATCATGCTTGATTATGTAGGGCAATGGATTGAAGTGGCCATAGCGTTGGGGGTGACGGTGGGTTTGATTGTCGTCATCCGGCTGGTGGTGCCGTGGGTGCTGCGCCGCATTGACGAACGAACTCCGCAGGAAATTGACCTGACCTACTGGCACCTGTTGGTAGCGCCGCTGGGCTGGATTGTGGCCATTGTGGGGGTGTACGCGACACTCTTACAACTGCCGCTGTCCGACGTCTACATCAACAAGATTAACGTTGGCCTGGCTGTTGCCCTGACCGCTGCGGTAGTCTATGGGGCGCTGCGCGTGTTCAATGCCGTTTCGGAGAAGTATCGCCAGCGCCTGGTGGCTGTCCATGACCAGCGGGCTATATACGCGGGTATGGTCAAGAAGATAGTCAATATTGCTGTGCTGGCCTTGGCGGTGATAATTATTCTGGGCCAGCTTGGCTATGAGATAACCCCGCTGCTGGCCAGTTTGGGAGTGGCCGGCATCGCAGTGGGTCTGGCCCTTCAGGACACCCTCGGTAACCTGTTCGCTGGTTTCTATCTGATGCTGGACCAGCCTATCCGCCCGGGCGACTACATCCACCTGGACAGCGGCGAGGAAGGCTTTGTGGAGGATATTGGCTGGCGCAATACCTGTATCCGCCCGTGGGCCAACAACCTTATCGTAATTCCCAATGCCAAACTGGCCGAGAGTGTGGTGACCAACTGGCATCTGCCGGTGCCCGAGATGTCGGTGTACGTTCGGTGTGGGGTCAGCTACTACAGCGACCTGGAAGAAGTGGAGCGAGTAGCCATTGAAGTCGGCCAGGAGGTAATGGCCCGAGTAGAGGGCACGGCCAGGGACTGGACGCCGATTGTCCGGTTCAAGGAGTTTGGCGATTCTAATATCAACTTCGTGGTAGTCCTGAGGGTTATTGACCCGACGGTCCGCTATCTACTGGAGCACGAGTACATCAAGGCCCTCTTCCGCCGCTTTAACCAGGAGGGCATTGAGATCTCCTTCCCCATGCACACGGTTATTATGCGCTCAGAAGAAGGTTAATACCCAGAGGCCTAAGCTTGAGCGCTCTGCCTATCTGACTAAGCTAATTCTTTATGTATGCTGCTGTGCCTGGCGACCTCAACAATTCGTCTGCATCCACTCCAGACATTTGCGGTAGCCAATGGCCGTGTCTTCGGGACCTTCGTATTCAGCGCAGAATACTCCATTATAATCAGCTTCGCGCAAACACTGCAGGGCCCAGGCCAGGTCAATCTCCCCCTCTCCCAGAGCCTGACCACGGTAGTTTTCCCGGCTGTCAAAGCCATCCTTCAGATGCGTGTGGAACACATAAGGAGCAATCTCCTGGTAGATCTGGTGTAGTTTCTCCAGGCTGTGGCCGAACCACCGGTAGTTCATAGTGTCCAGGTTAGCTCCCACCAGCGGCGAATCTACCCGCTCAAATACCTCCAGTTGCACTGGCCATTCGTTGGTCACCCATCCGTGGTTGTCAAGGGCGAACCTGATGCCCATCGGCTCGGCAAATTCCAGGCAGCGCTGCAGGCAACCGGCGATAGCTTCAGCCCAGCGCGACGGGGGCACCTCATCCTTGGGGCTACCGCCCTCGGTACGAATTACATCACAGTCCAGTAGCTGAGATAGTTTGCAGATGTGTTCCATTCTTTTTACCTGATAGGCGACCGCTTCCGTATCCAGCACCACGAAGTCGTTATTCGCTGCGAGGGCCGACACATTCAACCCCAGACTATCCACCATACCCTTGACCTCTTCAGCGGCGGCTTCCGGTTCCGCGGTCTCCTCGTCCCAGACATCACTGCAAAACAGTTCAACACTGTCAAATCCGGTCTCGGCGGCATATCTGAGAAACTTTGGCAAGGTATCACCGGGGGCATTGTAATGAATTATTCCATATTTCATATCTTCTACTCCTTTGGTTATTGTGTGCCTGACGCTGTGACCTATTATATTTCCCCGTGGCTGGATGCTCCACCTCCCTTCTGAGTTTGCTTTATCAGACCGGCCCTGCACCAGGCTGGCGAAGGGGCTTGACAATCTATACTGGTTTGTTGTAATATTGCTGACCAGTAAGGGCGGCGTCAGCACCGCTGCCTTTACACTGTGTGTACTCATACTCATAGCCAGCTCCGCTGACGGCGGTTCCCGCTGGTGGCCGGAGTTCTGGACAGGAAAAGGTGGGAGGTATTAGTTGTGGCCGACTTAAATGTAATCACGCTTACGGGAGTAGCCACTCGGGCCCCTAAACTGAGGCAGAAAAGTGGTGGGCAAGTAAAAGCAGAGTTCAGCTTAGAGGTAGACCGGCCATTCTATCGCAACACTGGCGAGCCGGTCTCAGATCTGTTCCTGGTAGACGCCTGGAATGATTTGGGCCGCTGGGTCATAGAAAATATTACCGAAGGCCAGCGGGTCTTTGTTATGGGCACTCTTAACAAGGAGCGCTACAATACGCGGGGCGGCCGCGAGCATCTAACTATTGTCAAAGCCAAGTACCTGCAGGCCTGCCAGGATCACCTGGCCGAACAGGCGTTGGATGTAGAGGATCTCAAGGCTGACCGCTGGCCAATGTCATTATTGAACAATACCGTCGCGATAGTAGATAGGGTTCTCCGCGACGATGACAGCGAGCCAGTGGAAAGTACTACCGTAGACCTCAGTACCAGTGCCGAGACCGACGCCCAGTTCTGACCGGCCTCAGAGTACTTCTAATGGCCACAGAAGGCAGCCGCTCGCATCCTTAGGCGGCTGTCTTTTTGTTTCTCACTTGCTGGAGCCTTGTAGCCTGCAATCAACACTGGGATGACTAATTATGAAACTGAAGGATGATCGTTGGTGTTTTGCCTGTGGGTCGGAAAATCCTGGCGGCCTGCACCTATCTGACTTTCATTTCCAAAACGACAGCTACATATGTACTTTTACTCCCCAGCGACAGCATCAAGGCTGGGTGGGGGTAACCCATGGTGGTATAGTAGCTACTCTTCTGGATGAGATTATGACCAAAATGCTGTGGGCACGACAGGCCAATGCCGTAACCGCTGAGCTGCAGATTCGCTACCACCAGCCCCTGCCCATCGGCCAGAAAGTGATTATCCGGGGATGGATTGCGGACACCCGCCGACGCTTGTTTCACACCAAGGCCGAGCTGCGGCTCCCTGACGACACCCTGATTGCCAGCGCCCAGGCCAAGTTCCTGGCTCCTTCAGAATAGGAACCAAACTACTGATGCTTTTTGACAGCCTTATGATGGCCGCTATTGGTGCCGAGTTGACCCACTCGTTGCAGGCCAGCCGTATTAGGCGTGTGTTTGGGCTAAGACCCGGGGAGGTAGCGCTGGAGAGCTCAACTAACCGGGCCTGGCCGTTGGTGGTCTTGTCTGCTGATGCGCAGTTTGGGCGCATTCATCTATCCAGTCAGGCCCATCCCCAACCTGACTTCCACTGTCCCTTCGCCGATGTGCTGCGCCGCCACTTACGCGGAGCGACTCTGCAGAGAGTCGAGCAAATTGACTTTGACCGCCAATTGCATCTCCATTTCGTCAATTGTCAGGAGCTGGGGGCTCAGGCCCGCTGCACACTGGTGGCTGAGATTATGGGCCGCTACTCCAACCTTCTGCTGCTGGACGAGGCGGGCATTATCCTGGACTGTATCAAGCATGTCACCAGCGATGTGAACCGCTACCGGCAAAGTCTTCCCGGTCTGCAATA
>JALGTV010000116.1 GCA_029821215.1 Candidatus Zipacnadia bacterium
ACTGCTATTTGCGGCGGATTACGGGCTAAGCGATTGGCTCCTGCCCGCCGAGTTGCCCTCCAGCGGCATTGCCCAACCGCCTATTTCTTCTTTTCAACAGGCTGTTTCCTTACCCTTAACCTTCGGTGGCGTCGACCAGCCACTGGCCTCCCCATATCAACTACTCCAGCACGTCCGGGCGATTCTGTTGCCCTGGCTGGAGAAGTGGAACCTGGTGGAGGTGGATGGGCCGCCGATTCAATACATAACCAATCTCACTGAGGCTCCGGACCGCTTCCTGGTAACCCTGTGCAACAATGAGGCTAAGAGTTGGCGGGGGGCAGTGCGCTTCCGTGACGCTAATATTGCTGGCGGTAGTAACTGGATGACTGAGACCGCTATTGAACCTGGCGAGGCGGCGTGGCTACAGCTTGGTTTTGGGGAGTTAGTGGTAATGGAACTGAGGTCGGACCGGCCGCTGGTGGAATTTAAGACTGAAGATACTCCCCCACCCTCTCCCCGCGAACTGGAGCGAGTCAGCGATGTGGTGCGGCAGCGTCTGGAGAGCCTGGCTCCTGAAACTGCCCTGGCTCATGAGCTGCCTGCGCCACTTGCTCCAGCTCAGCCGGCGGAGCCGCTTGGTGCTCTGTATGTGAATTCGTGGCTGTTTGAGGGGATAGACCCCGCTGAATGGATTCCAGCGATAAAGGAGTTGGGATTGGCAGGCATCGAAATTCGGGCCACTGACCTGTTTGACCCGGCTATGCCCGAACTGTGGCGACGGCTGAGGGAGGCAGGACTACAGATAGGGGCAGTCAATGCTGGGGTAGATTTGGTGCCCTATATCTTCGGTGGTCTGTCCACTAAGGTCAACCGCCGCCGTGAGACCACTCTGGCTTGGTTGGCACGAGTTATGGATATTATGGCCGAAGCTGGGATTTCCCGACTGGTAGTTTATCCAGATAAAAGCGATGAAACTTACCAGACAACTGCCGAGTGTCGAGAGATGTTGGTAGCAAGTCTGGCTCGGCTCGGCGAACAGGCTGTGGGGCGGGGCCTCACCGTGGTAGTAGAAGGTGCCCCTGGCCGTATGTTTGGCCATAGCCAGGAGCTGCGGGGAGTTGTTGCTGCCTGCGATTGCCCGGCGGTGCGACTCTCACTTGACTTAGCCCACGCCCAGATAGAGGGAGAAGACCCCTTACAGGCCTTTGCTACTCTGTGCAAGGCCGGTTTAGATTATGTGCACTTCAGTAATTGCCGCCGATTACCTAATGGGCTTGTCTTAGACCAGCATCTTCCTCTGACGGAGGGGGACATTTCAACAAAGGTTTACCTGGAGATACTCTCGCAGTGGTCAGGCAAGGGCCAGGCGACGTGCATTCATATAGTCAGCTCCAACCAGCCGCTATCATACCTGCGCAAGGCCATCTCCAGGATCCGCAGATAACGCAGTAGTGACCGCCGGGCGCTTACAGATGCTATTTCACCCGGGTTAGGTCTACCAGTTGGGATAGCTCCAGGCCCGCCTGCTGCATTAGCTGGCGCACATAGCGCATATTTCCCACCCCCGCAGCGCACCGAGCGCCACTGCCTACAATGAACTTGACTCCGGCCGCCGAGAATATCTTCACCACGTCACTGAATTGGCGGGTAAACTCCGGCACTGATAACTGAGGATACCACCACCAGGCACAATTGAACAACTCAAAGGCCACTTCTTCCTCGTACATTGCCGCGGCCAGCTCCTCCAGCCGCGAGATAGGCAATTGCGAAGGCGTAAGCGGAGCCGGCAGCCGCCCCAGGTTAAGGGGATGGGCTAAGACGTTAACCTCCTTGTGCTGGACCGTATTCATCAGACAATTAAATATATTGTCCAGCAACCGCTCCAGCCGCACCGGCACATCCCGGCCGATGCCCTGCGTTTGAGCGCTCAGATGGGCCATAATTAGCTTGAATCGCCGGGCGGCGGCGGCCGGGATAGTCAGATGCCCCCCCACGTCTACAATTTCGGTCTGTACCGCCGGTACCACCTGCACACTGCTGTCCTTGGCCAAATTAGCCAGCAGCTTCAGACGTTGCCCAGTCTGGGTTTCTTGGAAATCAAACGGGTCGGAGAAGGCTACTGCTTTCAGTCCACAGGCCTGGGCAGCCCGGAGGCAATCGGCTGCAGAATTCTGGCCGTCAGAGAGTGAAGTGTGAATATGCGCATCATAGGGTAGGGGACGCATAAGTACTCCTCACAATTAACTTTGCCGTCCTGGCTGCCAACCATACTCGCCCAGCAAGGGCACGAACACACAGCCGATACTCTCCGTGACTTGCAATTCCCCCTGCTTTTTCTCCGCTACCACACACTGCTGTATTCCTTGGCTGCCTACGGGGGCCACTATTCGGCCGCCTTCGGTCAGTTGCTCTTCCCACGGTGGGGTGATTTGCGGGCTGGCAGCAGCCACAATTATCCGATTATAGGGAGCGGCGGCAGGATAACCCAAACTCCCGTCACCAGTTACTATATGAACGTTATCATACCCCAGCCTCTGTAGCGTGGCCCCGGCTCGCTCAGTTAGAGATTCAATGATGTCTAAGGCGTAAACTTCCTGACACAGTACCCCCAATAGTGCCGCCTGATAACCCGAACCAGCCCCCACTTCCAGCACCCGATCACCCGGTTGGGGGGCCAGTTGCTCCAGCATAAACGCCACGATATATGGTTGTGATATTGTCTGGCCCCAACCAATGGGCAGCACCCGGTCTTCGTAGGCCGCGTGACGGTAGTTGATGGGCACAAACTCGTGGCGGGGAACCGTGGCCATCGCCTGCAGCACTCGCTCATTGCTAATTCCCCGCCGCCGAAGCTGATGCTGGACCATACTTTTTCTTTGTGCTTCCCAGTTCTCGCCATTGTCCCTGTGCACTGACCAACACCCCCAACGGCCAACAATAAACGCCAACGGTTACCACCAGGCAGGAAACTATCTGCTCGGTGGCGAAACAGTTATCATGGGTTGATTGTCAATACTTATATATGAAGGGAGGTGGTAGGAATTGCGACGTATGGCCCAGGCTCGCCGCGCGATTGGTAGGTATGTGGCAACTCGGGAAACAGATGTGTTTGTGGGACTGTTCCGCACTGCCTTTATCATTGCCCTAATAATTGTTCCTCAAGTTGCCATTGGCCCGGACATCCACCAAGCCTTGGCGATGATGGTGATCATTGCCGCCGCTTTCACTATGGCCACCTTCGTGGTGTTTCTGGACGGCCATATGCTCCCACTGCAGCGCCCCTTATCCCTGTTGGTTGACCTGTCGTTGATCACTGTCGCCGTTCACACGGTCGGTGAGGCAGGGTTGGCCCTCTTTCAGGTGTATTACTTGATAGTACTGGTGGGTGCCATTTGGTTCCAATTGATTGGCGCTATAAGCGTGGCAGGTGCTGCCCTTGCCTTCTACATTATTGCCCCCCTGCTTTTGTACCCCGGCCAGCCCTTACCGGCTGCCCCAGTTATCATTGCCGACTTGGGCGTCCGCGGCGGTCCCTTCGTATTGCTGCTGGCGATCATTGCCGGTTACTTGGTACGGACTTTAAATCGGGAACAGCAGGCAACTGCCCAATTCGAACAGGAGCTGCGCTTGGCCCGCACAGTCCAGGATAGTTTATTGCCTGATTCCCTTCCCCAATTGCCTGGATACCAGGTGGCGCTACGCTTCCAGCCGGCCCGGTCGGTGGGCGGCGATCTGTATAATCTGGAGCGGTTGCCGGGAGGCCACTACTTGCTATATCTCGGGGACATGCCCGGCAAAAGCGTCTACGGCCTGGTACACCTTTCTCTGATTCACTCCCATATTCGGGCGGCTGCCATTGACTCGCTGTCCAACCTCCAAATAGACAATCCTGTCAGCGAAATAGCCAAGACGGTCAATGAAGATGTCTATGATGCACTGCAACCCGATGGCTATGCCCCCTTGTTTATCGCTATATTAGACACAGATAACTTTACTATTAACTTCGTCAACTGTGGCCATCCTCCTCCTATATTGCTACGGAAAGCTGAGCAATACGATGTCACTGAATTGGCCACCGGCGGCATAGTGATTGGTGCCGAGCGGGAGGCTGTATATGAGCAGCGACGCCTTGAGATTGAGCCGGGCGATATCCTGATTGGCTACACTGACGGCATCTCTGAGGCCCGCAACGCTAAGGGCGAGGAATTTGGGTGGCAGCGAGTAGCCCAGGCCGTGGCACCGATAATTGAGCGGGATGGTACAGTTGAACAGATGGCGGGGGCGATCATAGGTTCTGCCACCGACTTCGCCCAGGTGCCAGGTACTGATGACGCCACCGTAATAGTTTTTCACCGCTTATCCCAGAGCAACGGCTGCCAGCCCGACCAATAACACTACTGGAGTAAGCGCACTACACCCACAACTCGGCCAATTACCTGGACGTCATTAACAATAACCGAGTCCATCTCGGGGTTGGCCGGACGCAGTTCAATGGAGTCGGCCCGGGGGTAGAAGCGCTTTACCGTTGCTTCATCCTCCAGTAGAGCAACTACGATGTCGCCCGGTTCGGCGGTGGGCTGGTGGTTGACAACCACCAGGTCGCCATCGTGGATTCCGTCATCAATCATACTGTTGCCGGTCACTTCCAGCATAAACAGCCTCTCACCGGAGAACAACCCGGCAGGCAGGGGCAAAGTATCAGTGATGTTCTCAACAGCAAAGATGGGTTCCCCGGCCGCCACTTGGCCGACTAATGGTACGTAGCGGGGCTTATGCTGGCTCTGTGAGCCCGAGGTCAACGGGTTGATGGCCCGATTACGGTGAGGCGTACGCTGGATGTACCCCGCCTCCTCCAAGGCTCGCAAATGAAATAGCACAGTGGAGGCTGATTTCAGCCCGACAGCGGCGGCAATCTCCCGCATTGATGGGGGATAGCCGCGCTCGTCAATAATCCTAATTAGATAGTCAAGGATGTGGCGCCGACGGGCGGACAATTCTTCACTACTCATAACAACTCACACTCCTGTGGGGACGATTTGCCTATATCATAGCATACTCGTACAGATTTGTCAAACATACGTTCCACGCACTGCCCAATCAGTTGC
>JALGTV010000117.1 GCA_029821215.1 Candidatus Zipacnadia bacterium
ATTCCCGCCAAGGCAGCCCAGCCGGCCTTGGAGGAGGCGGTACGGACTGACAGCTCCCCTGCTGTGCGCCGGTACGCCGCCGAAGCATTAGGTTGGATAGGGGATTCATCGGTAGTTCCTGCTCTGATTGATGCCGCCCAGGACGCCGATCCCGATGTGCGCCGCTATGCAGCGGCTCAACTGGGGCGGATGGGTGATCACCGGGCGGTAGATGCTCTGGTACGGTTGTTTGACGATCCTATCGAGGACGTCCGCTGGGCGGCGGTAGTAGCAGTGAGTAAGCTGCGTGATCCACAAGCACGCCGAGCCCTAATTGCCGCTTTGGACGACTCCTCGCCGATGGTTGCGAACGCTGCCGAGCACGGACTGCGCAAGCTGGGTATTGCTCAACGCAAAGCTACAGAGTTCGAAAGGTAAGCCTAATTATCCTCGATTCAGGCTGCAGGGGCACGCCCGCTGATGGTTGAAGAGCTTGCCAGTTTCCCTTGGTTGCAGGAATTGCACAACTGTCAGTTATGTGAGTGGCGCTGTGGGGTGGATCGCCTGGCAGGTGAAGTGGGAGCCTGCCGCATTGGACTGCCCCAGATAGCCTCTCGTAGTTTGCATCCATCTCCCCCCCAAAGCTATACGATATTCCTGGCTGGCTGCAATCTGCGGTGCTTGTTTTGCCAGAACTGGGATATTGCTCACTTTCCTGACTCAGGTGGACAGGTGGACGGTTGGTATGACCCCGCCCAATTAGCCCACGAAGCAGTCCAAGCATTGCAGTCACCAGCCGGACAGTTAATGGGAGCTGACCGTCTGTTCTTTTCGGGAGGCTCTCCGACTTGCAGCCTGCCTTACGTGGAGCGAGTGGTCTATGAGGCGCGCCAAATCAATCCTGACACCAAAGTCAATTATGATACCAATGGTTTTATGACTCCCGCCAGTCTACAGCGAGTGTTGGAGTTTACTACCTCCATCACCTTTGATATCCGGGCCGTTGACGAACAGGTTCAGCGAGCCTTGAGCGGCGCTCCAAGTAGCCCGGTGCTGAGAAACGCAGAGATAGTGGCCCAACATCCGGACAAATTATGGGAGTTTCGGGTGCTGGTAATACCCGGAATCAATGAAGAGCAGATTGAGCCTATCTGTCAGTTTATAGCTGACCTTGACCCCAGCTTGCCCGTATGTTTCTTAGCTTTTCGGCCCAACTTCGTGCTTGAACAGCACCCGGGCGCCAGCCTGGACTTGATGCACCGCGCGGTCAGCATCGCCTGTGATTGCGGGCTGCGTAAAGTGCATTGGGCTGGCCACCCCGACCTGCCCGGCACCTCTGTGCAGGGCGACTGCCCAGCGTATTCGGTAGCCGGTGCCCAGCTGGCTGGCACCTATGCCCAGGCGGCTGGCTGCGTCAATCATCCTCGTGACTGCGCAAACTGCCCTCAACGACACAACTGCCCGGTAAAGTCGTATCAGCCCAGTCGCCGCACATAGACGCATCGGCAACCGGACAGAAGGTCCATTATAGCGGGAAGCGGAAAGCTAACAGCACGATATTTGGTTACGGGATAATCCAATAATGGCAGTCGCATTATCTGTCTTGGCATATATCGGAATTGTAGTCTTTGTCCTGGTACTTATTGTGGGCGTCTTGGCCACCTTGCTGGGCCTACCCGGGACAGTGCTGATATTGGTGGATGCTTTTATCTATTCAGCAATCCATGGCTTCGCTCAGCCACCGTGGTGGTTATTGGTGATATTATTGGGTATATCAGTAGTAGCCGAGACCAGTGACAACATTCTGAGTATGGCAGGCGTAAAGAAGTTTGGTGGTAGTACCAAGACCAGCCTGTGGGCACTGGGAGGAGGAGTGGCCGGGGCCATTATTGGCGGGCTTTTGTCCCCCCTCTTCGGTCTGCTGGGACCACTGGGAGTCATCCTGCCGCCTATCGCCGGTGCGTTGATAGGTGGATACTTCGCGGGATACTACTGCGAGCGGCGGCAGGGCAAATCACCCCCCGATGCCCGGCAAGCGGGGTGGGGGGCAGTGGTGGGCCGTCTCGCCGGTGGCCTTATGAAAGCCCTGTTAGCCTCAATAATGGTCGCTCTTATCCTCTGGACGGTATTGTAGCGCCGACTTCGTGGCACAGATAGTTGGGCTACAGGTCTGGACCTGTGATGAACTGTATCCACCCAAATCGTTCAGGCACATGAAAGCTGCGGACTCCGGTCGGCGACCAGGCGCTGATTTCTTCGTCAGGTTCATCCCAGTTATGAATACGGTACAGATTGATACGCCAGCATTCCCCACAGCGGGGTAGCTGGCGTGTGGCTGTAGGTACTGCCCGGAAAGGAATGGCCATCTCTACCGTCCAGCAACGGTCGCTGTCATAAGGCTCATTAATGGTTCCATGTCGCTCCACCGCCGTAGCCAGATCGCGCGGATTATAGGCATTGTGGACCTGAAAATGCTCTCCATCATTGAAAATACGTGAGTCAAAAAGGGTATTTAACGGACTGACATCGGTTTCCCAATACTGAAAAGGACTGGCCCCCTCTTGGAGAAAAACCTCGAAACACTGCTCAGTGAATACCGCGGCATCGCGGCCGGTAAGTTCACTGCGAATATCGGTCTCGTAGAGGCGAGCGGCGACATACAGATAGTTATTATCCCATCGCATCCTTACCGTCGTGCGTTGTTGAGGCCGCCCGGCCGCGATACACTCCCATAGATAAACCCGCGGAGTCTGTCGCCACATTGGCTCGCTGAGCAAGCCATCTATTTGGGGAGGAGAGGACGTTCGCAGACATTCATACTTGGGCAATTCGGGTAAGGTCTTCTCTGATTTCGGTTGTGCCAGGAGTGGGCCGGATAGAGCTATACATAATACTAACAACGAAAGCATCCGCATAGCGTATACACCTTCCTTATGTTATGATCAGCTAACCGACAGCTTCGCCTTACGCTTGTCATTGTTAACTATTCTGTATGGCCAGCTCCAGCACCTTCTTTACATAACTCGCATCGATGAACTTTTGTAAGATCCAAGTGTCTATAAACTCAGTAGGACAACAAGCATATGTAAATAAGTTTAAGTGTGAAGAGGATGTAGATAGTGACTGAGTCAGTCATCCAGTGGATAAAATGGCTTATCGTCTTGATGGTGCCAGCTATTGTGGTCGGCAGTGGTACACTTGCTGCACAGACAGTGACTTCTGAGGGCGTACGGAATCGGATATCACAGAAAATTCGCAGCAAGTACCAGGTCAAAAACCTGCAAATCAAGGTGATACCGTTCGCTTCTGATTATTGGACTCAGCGCGGCCGCTTCAAGGCTATTGTTATATCCGCTGATATACTCACCCGAAAGAGCATAAGTATTCGTAAGATTTACGTAAAGGCTTTTGATGTCACCCTGGACATCCCCGAGCTGTACGAGGAAGGTGATGTTGAGACTACCTCGCGGCGCAGCACGGCGCTATCGGCTCGGGTCTACAAGAGCGACCTGAACAAGCTGCTGGCCAAGAAGAAATCTGCAGTCACTAACCTCCATATAGAATTCGCAAACAACCGGCTGGTGCTGACCGGCACCTACCAACTAATCTTTGGCCACAACTTACGGATGGTGGGCCGGTTGGAATTGAAGGACCATCGGCGCGTTGACTTTATACCCACAGCAGCTTCGGCCAATGGCATCCCGCTGCCCGCTGGGCCGCTGCGCCAGGTGCTGAGCAAGCTAAACCCCCTCATTGACTTCCACCAACTTCCCCTGCAGCCCCAGGTAGAGAAAATTGAGGTCCGTGACGAGTATATCCTGGTGACAGGTTAGCCAACTCGTCATCACCAACCGGGGAAGGAATCTCCACTTAGATAGAGAAATCTACCCGACGATCCTTGCTGGTGCCATATCGGAAATGCCCAGGAGGCAAGTGAGTAATTATGGGCCAAACCAGTGCTGTCTCTGTGACTCTGAACCAGGAAATGCAGTTTGTTGCGCAGACCTCCTCGGGCCACCAGGTAATCCTTGATGCTGCCGAGCAATTTGGAGGGGAAAATGCGGGCCCGCAGCCAATGCAGGTGCTGCTGGTGAGCCTGGCCGGCTGTACCGGGATGGATGTTATCTCCATTCTGCGCAAAATGCGGCAGGAAGTGGAGAGTTATCAGGTGCGGGTGACCGGGCGGCGGGCCGAAGAACATCCCAAAATCTATACTCACATTGACGTGGAACACATTGTAACCGGGCAAGTCGACGAAAAGCGCCTGGCCCACGCCATCTATCTATCACATACTAAGTACTGTCCAGTGATGGCAATGCTGCAGGCGACAGCTAAAATTGAGACACGATACTCAATCAATCCTGACCAGTAAGCGTGGTTGGCCAAGTAACTTCTACATAGAAAGCCCAGAGAATCGTTGTTTTGCGTACTGGGCTGCTGGATGGCAGGTGTATAAGCGAAATAATCGAGGAAACGATTAATTATGAGCACAAGTCACAGCGAACGTCCCAATGTAGTGTTTATTCTGACTGATGACCAAGGACCGTGGGCCGCCGGATGTTATGGCAATCCGGAGATTCGCACGCCCAATATTGACCGTTTGGCTGAGACCGGTATGCGGTTGAGCCGATTTTTTGTGACCACTCCAGTTTGTTCACCGAGTCGGGCCACTTTACTGACCGGCCGTATCTCCTCCCAACACGGCATTCACGACTGGATTAAGCACGAGAATATGGGGCCTGATGCCAAGGCTTTTACCGCCAACGAGGTTGGCTATACCGATGTAATGGCAGAGCATGGTTATACGTGTGGGATTAGTGGCAAGTGGCATATGGGTGACAGTCTCCACCCCCAACACGGTCTCTCTTTCTGGTACGTACACCAGCAAGGCGGTGGACCGTATAATAATGCGCCTATGGTGCGAGACGGACAGCCCATTGATGAGCCAGGATATGTGACCGATGTCATCACTGACGAAGCCCTCAAGTTCCTGGAGGGCCATGGTGACGAGCGGTTCTATCTGAGTGTGAACTATACCGCTCCCCATAGCCCGTGGATAAACCAGCATCCGCAGGAGATTGTTGATTCGTATGACGATTGTCCCTTTG